>CAVKZO010000011.1:0-32746 GCA_963661135.1 Lachnospiraceae bacterium
ATTTTAACCTCTATTACGTTTAGTTCAGTTAATTTTAATGAATCAAACGCATTAAAAGTAGCATTAAAAACATCATATAAAAGCATTTTAAATTATTCTTCCGACATGGGTAAATTTAAAGATTTAACTAAAGATGAAGTTAAATCTTACTATTCTACTTTGTTAGATAAAAAAGGATTAAAAGGTGATGAATTATTAAGTGATTTACAAACGATTATTAAAACTGGTCACACTCAAATATCTCACGCTGATGCTTGGAATAGTAATTGGTATTATTTCACTTTACTTGATAGAGATTATGAAAACGATCCTTTAACTGAGACTGAAATTTCTACAAATAAACGGAAATTAGATAATATTAAGGTTGTTCCTTTATATACAGAAAAAACAACATTCATAAAATCTAGCCACCACATGAATAGAGAACATGTTTGGCCTAAATCTAGAGGATTTAAATACGCTACAGACACTAAAGAAGCAAATAAAGGAAGCGAACAACCTTACGCTGCTACAGATATGCAAAATTTACGTATGGGTGAAGAAAAGAACAATCAAAATGGTCACTCAAATTATCCTTATGGAGAAGTAGTATCTAAAGAAGCTAGTACTACTACTAAAATCACTTCATCATATTCAAATACTGTAACAGGATATACTGGATTAAATAAAGATGGTATAACAGTATACGAACCAAGAGATGAAGATAAAGGTGATATCGCTAGAATGTTATTTTATATGGCGACAAGATATCATAATTACATTAGTAGTGATACATTTGAACCAAGTTTAAAATTAGTATCTAAATATTCTAGTAATGCTGAAGCTACTTCTACAATTCTTTGCGTCACAACAAAAGATACTCCAGCAACTTATGGCATTTTAGACGATTTATTAAAATGGAACGAAGTTGATCCTGTATCTGAGTTTGAAATTCACAGAAATAATCTTTGCTACAATATCGTTCAAAATAATAGAAATCCATATATTGACTATCCTGAATGGGCTAATGTAGCTTTTGCTAATACAACTTATGGCATTGATTTAAATAACGAAAAAGGCATTGATTCTACAGGTATTTCAGTTAATCATAAAGATGAACAATATAATATCGGAGATAAACTAGATTTAAGTGAGGACGCTATAACTTTTAAAAAAGAAGATGGAACTACTACTTCGATTAATTTATCAGATCCTAATTTAACAATTTCAATAAAACATGATAATAAAGAGGAAACATATTCTAGTGATTATACTTTAAAAGAATATGGAGATTATCAAATCATTTTTAAATATGTTTATGATGAACAAGAATACACTTCAAGTTACACAATAACTATTGAAAAACCAAAAACTTTCTTTGAAAAATACAGTACATATATTTATACAGGAATCGCTATAATCATCATCATTATCTCAATTATAATTTCAGTAAATACTAAAAATAAAAAGAAGAAGAATATTAAAAACAATAATAAAAATAGTAAGCAAACAAATACAAAAAACACTAAATCTAAATCAAATAAAACTAAAAAATAATATGTTTTACTGATTCATTTTATTAATTGTATCATTTATAGATTTAACTATACCTCTTTGTAATTTTAATACTTTTCTATCGAAAGTATATATACCATTCCCTTCGGTTTCACAATCGCTCAATTGAGTATAAATAACTCCATTTAACAACCCTTCTTTCATTAAAGGGATGAGCTTACTACGATATAAGATTTCATATTTAACATTATATTCTTCTTTAGTTTGACAATTATGATGTCCATAAAAAGAAGGATAATCAAAATGACCATCAACTTTTAAGCCAATTCCACCAGTTTCACTTAATATATATGGTCTTTTTTTAAATGGATCTTTTCTTTTTCTAGAAACAAAATAATATGAATGAATTGAAAAGAAATCTGACTCTTTGCAATCTATCCAACCGCTAGCTGTATCAAATAGATGTTGTTTGTCATCAACTTCTTTTAATTTTTCATAATGTGATTTTGGTTCAAATTCACCCCAAGATTCATTAAATATCGTAAAACATATTATTGAAGGAAAACTATATAAAGACCTATAAATATTAAATATTTCTGACTTAAAATGATTTCTATTTAAAACACCATTTCTTCCATATCCACTATAGGTTAATCTTCCTTCATAATTAAAAATTTTATAGCTGATACCAGGTAAATATTTATTTAAATTATTAACTTTATAACCGCCATTAGGGAAATCTTGAATAACCAAAATACCTAATAAATCCGCATAATAATAAAACATATCACATTCTACTTTAATATGTTTTCTAACACAGTTATATCCTAAATCTTTTATATTAGTTAAATCAAAACAATAATTATCATAAGATTTAGGTGTCAAAAATCCTAAATAATAATAGCCTTGATCTAAAACACCATTAAGATAGATTCTCCTATTATTTAAATATATACAATCTTGTCCATCAACATTTTTAGTTTCTATTTTTCTTATACCAAAATAGCTTGTTACTTCATCATTTTTTAGCTTAACTTTTACATTATATAAATAAGGTTTAAATATATCCCAAGCCTTAAAATCATCAGATAAATCAATACTAATTATATTATTTGTTTTAAAATCAATCTCTTTATCATCGATGATGATAATTCCGTTTTCATCAAGTTCTGTAGATACTAAAACATCTATTTTTTTATTATCAAAATCACTAACATAATTAATTCTTTGAATATAGTTTTTATTGACTCCTTCAATCCAAATTGGTTTATAAACTCCACTACTAGAAGTATAAAACCAGTGATTTGGATTTAAAGTTTGCTTACCTCTAGAATAATATTCTCTATCTGTATAGTCTTTTACTCTTAAAATCAAATCAAAAACACTATTATTTCCTATATATTTTTTTGCATCTACAAAAAACTTAGTGTAACCTCCAGAATGGGATTTAACTAAAACATCGTTTATAAAAACATCACAAATTTGATCAACTCCATCAAAATTAATGTGAATTTCATCATAATTTAAAAATTCTTTTATATCTATTTTTCTATGATAATAAATAAATTCATTTGGTTCTAAAAGATGATTAACTCCACTTAATGGTGTTTCAATCGCGTAAGGCACAATGACTTTACTATTAAATTTAGTAGGCAATTCACTGCTTAAACTTATTTCGATATCCCATTCACCATTTAAAGATAAATAAGAATCTCTTTTTAGTCCAGGTCTAGGATATTCTTTTAAAGGAATCTCATCCATCTCAAATTTAGCATCTTTAAGATTCTTATATAAATAACCATTATTTTTCTTTTTGTTACCCATTTATCTTCTTTTCCTTTTTATCAAGAACATATATCATTATAACTGGAATTACAATCAATAACAAAATACATGATGCGACAATATAATTAATATTTGAAGGAATTTGGTTAGATACTCCAAAATCATCAGTATAAGATTTGTCATAAGTTTTATTTAATGCATCACCAATAAATGGTCCAATACACATTGGTAAAGCTACTAAGAAAATCATTTTAACACCCATAAATACTCCTTCTTTTTCTTTAGGAATATTACTTCTTACTAAGCTATTTAATACTGTAGGAATCCCTACATATCCTGAAATCATAATTAAACAAGCTATAGAACTATATACGACTTTTAAAGTGTTGTTTGAAAAGTCATAAGGCATAAAATACATCATAATCAATCCAATTATTAAAACAATTAAGCTAGGAATAATCATCTTTTCTTTACCGAATTTATCTGCAAAATAACCAATAACAACACTCAATAAGCTACCAATTAATAAAGCGATGGCCATAACGATAGCAAAATTAGTAATTATAGAATCACCAGTATTAGAAATTCCACTCGTTTTTTCTACATAAATCATTAAATAAGGAAAATATACTTGAGTAGCTACGCCATAAATAAACAATGCAATCAAACTTAAATATAATTTCTTATTTTCTTTTATTGTTTTAGGTTTAAAACCTTCAATCATTAAAGAAAAGAATTTTTCTTCTTTATTTCTTTTAATTACATTTTCCTCTTTGGGAATTAAAAATAAAGATACGATACCTACAACAATAACAATCGCTCCAATAATATAAAAGAATAAATCCCGTCTATATCCTGCACTTTTTGTTGTTAAAGAATTTAATCCTACAAAAATAATAAGCATAGCAATTAAAGGAAGAATAGACATAACTCCTTCAACTTTTGCTCTTTTCTCTTCAGGAGTATTTATCGTTAAATATGAATTAAATGCAGCATCATTTGATGTAGATCCAAAAAATGTCATTATACAATCGATAACTATAACCATTATCGCAGCACTACTAGCAGTCATTGATATAGGAATTATAGCGTTAGCATTATTTACATCAACTAATCCAAAACTAGCTGTAGCTACGCCCCAAATAATATAACCTACTGATATAAATATTTTTCTTTTATTTATTTTATCTGTTACTGTCCCCATAACTAAAGTAGTTAAGGTAGCTACTATAGCACTAAATGCAGTAGTTAAAGCAATCATTAAACTATAATCAAATTTTTCTCCACTTGGTGCTTGAAAATTTAAATAAGCGATATATGAATTTAAATACATATTTTCAACACACCAAGCAAATTGTCCAGCAATACCGACAATTATAAAAATGAGCCACTTTCTAATACCTAATTTAGATTTACTTTCCATATTCTTTTATCTCCTTTATAGCTATAGATATATATTTAATTAAATCGCTTGCTACTATCGTTTCTTCTTCGTTATCTAAACATGCTAATTCTGCAATTCTTCCTAATAAATAAGTTCCACAAGATATCCTTTTAATTAAATTATCTTGATTAACAACCATGCCCATTATTAATCCAGATAACAAGTCTCCGCTACCTCCTTTTGCTAAAGATGGATTTCCGTTAATATTTAAAATAAATTCATTTCCATCAGTAATTATTGTTGTGTTACTTTTTAGCACTAAATACACATCATTTTCTTTAGCAAATTTTTTTGCTATATCGATAGGAGCACTTAATATATCATTAGAATCAATATTAGTTAATCTAGAAAATTCTTTAATGTGAGGAGTTAATATAACTTTACACTTTTTATTTTTTAAGATATCTACTCCAAAAGATGATAAAGAATTTAAACCATCAGCATCAATTAATAAGGTTTTAGTATAGTTTTTTAATAAATAAGATATGATTTTATAAACTTCATAGCTTTTACCTATTCCCATTCCTATACCTATTACATCATAATTTAAAATTGAATTTATTTTTTCTTCGTCAAAAGATATATTTCCATCAACATCTTTAAAATACGTATAAATTGTTTCTAAATTCTTTAAACAATACATTTCCTTTAAAGATTCAGGAATACAAAGATTAGAATATCCTACGCCTAATCTTAAAGTAGTTAAGCTTAATAAAGATAATATAGGCGCACCTAAAAAGTTTTTTGATCCACCGATAATAGAGACTTTTTTATAATTTCCTTTATTTGACATGCTCATGCGTTTTTTAAACAATTCTTTATAGTCTATTTTATCAAAAACAATAGTATATCCTGATTCTTTTTTATTTTTAATACCGATATCAAGTTTAATTAAAGTACCGCAATAATCTTTACCATGATTTAAAAAATGGCCTACTTTAAAATCTTGAATAACATAAGTTAAATCTGCCTTTACACAATTTTTAAATATCATCCCGTTATTAGAATTTAATCCGCTTGGTACATCAATACTAATCTTAAAAGAATTTGAATTATTTATGTAGTTAATAATTTCATTAATATTATCATCAATATCTCTATTTAATCCAATTCCAAATATAGCATCAACAATAAAATCATATTTATTAAAATCTAAATTTTTAACCACATTTCCTTTATATTTTTTAAAATTAATTTCAAATTCATCTCTACCTTTATTTGAAATTAAATAAACATTAACCTTAAAATCATTTTCATATAATAGTCTAGCTAAAACTAAACCATCACCGCCATTTCCACCACTATTAACAACGATCAATATTGAACTATTTTTATCAATTCTATTTTTTAAATCATTAAAAATCGCTTGACCAGCTCTCTCCATCAACTCTAAACTAGAAATACCTGATTCAATTGTATATTTATCATTTTCTTGCATTTCTTCTTTAAAAAGAATGTTTTCCATAAAAATATTATATCATGTTACAAATTAAAATTATGATTATATATTTAATTAAACAAAAAAGTAGGTGTTTTTACACCTACTTTTTACTTTAATATTGATTATTATTTACTTTGAATATATTCATCGATTGCTTTAGCAGCATGCTTTCCAGCTCCCATAGCAAGAATTACAGTAGCAGCACCAGTTACAGCATCTCCTCCTGCATAAACTCCAGTTCTTGTTGTAAGTCCACTTTCATCTTTTGTAATTAAACAACCATGATTATTAGTTTCTAATCCTTCAGTTGTAGATTTAATTAATGGGTTTGGGCTAGTTCCAATTGCAATAATGACACAATCGACGTCAATTTCTTCATAATTTCCAGTTCCAACTGGTCTTCTTCTTCCTTTTTCATCAGGTTCTCCAAGGACCATCTTTTCAACCTTCATCTTATTAACTAATTTATTTTCATCACCAATCAATTCGACAGGATTGTTCAATAACTTGAATTCGATGCCTTCTTCCATAGCATGTTCAACTTCTTCTTTTCTAGCAGGAAGTTCTTCTAAACTTCTTCTATATACAATATAAACATGTTCAGCACCTAATCTTAAAGCGCATCTAGCAGCATCCATAGCAACGTTTCCGCCACCTACAACAGCAACATTTTTAGCATGTTCAATAGGTGTTTCACTATTGTCTAAATAAGCTTTCATTAAATTAGTTCTAGTTAAGAATTCATTAGCGGAATATACACCTTTTAAGTTTTCTCCAGGAATTCCCATAAATCTAGGTAAACCAGCTCCGCTTCCGATAAATATAGCTTCAAAACCATATTCATTTTGTAATTCATCAATAGTGATTACTCTACCGATTACCATGTTAGTTTCAACTTTTACACCTAAAGCTTTTAATCCATCTACTTCTTTTTGAACGATGCTTTTTGGAAGTCTAAATTCAGGGATTCCATAAACTAAAACTCCTCCAGCTAAATGTAATGCTTCAAAAATTGTAACATCATATCCTTTTTTAGCTAAATCACCAGCACAAGTTAATCCACTAGGTCCACTTCCGATGACAGCAACTTTATGACCATTAGAAGTAGGTCTTTTAGCTTCTCCATTAAAATGAGCGTTATGATAATCTGCTACAAATCTTTCAAGTCTTCCAATTCCAACAGGTTCTTTTTTCTTTTTAGTAACAGGATCGATACCGATGCCTCTAGTACATTTACCTTCACATTGACTTTCTTGAGGACAAACTCTTCCGCAAACTGCAGGTAAACTACTCGATTCAGATATTATTTCATATGCTTTTTCAAAATTTCCTAAGGCAACTTCGTGTATAAAATCAGGAATATTAATATTTACAGGACAATGAGCAACACAAGGTTTTGTTGGACAACCTAAACATCTTTTAGCTTCATCGATTGCCATTTCTTCGGTGTAACCTTCTGCAACTTCTTTAAAATTATGACCTCTTACTTTAGGATCTTGTGAAGGCATTGGATTTTTAAATGCCTTCATATTAGGCTTATATTCTTTATACATATTATTTAGCCTCCTTATTTAATAAATTGCATTTTGCTTCATCATAAGCTTTCTTTTCGAATACACTATACATTTTTCCTCTTGACATAGCCTCATCAAAATCAACTTCATACGCATCGAAATCAGGACCATCAACACAAGCAAATTTTGTTTTACCACCAACTGTCAATCTACAACAACCACACATTCCAGTTCCATCAATCATGATAGGATTCATTGAACAAACACATTCTGGAACATTATATTTTTTACAGACCGCAGTAACAAATTTCATCATAATAACAGGACCAATTGAGATGACTTTATCAAATTTAACACCGCTTTTTAGCATTTCTTCTAAAGGAGCTGTAACAACACCTTTTACTCCGTAACTTCCATCATCGCTACAAGGAATAAAATTATCGCTACATGCCTCAAATTCATCACTTAAGATAACTAAATCTTTATTTCTAAATCCTGCGATCGATGTAACTTTTTTACCAGCGTCATGGAAAGCTTTAGCGATAGGATAAGCGATAGCGACACCTAATCCTCCACCGATAACACAAACATTTTCACCTGTAATTTCAGTAGGTCTACCTAATGGACCAACAAAATCATGTAAACAATCACCTTCATTTAATTGATTAAGTTTAAATGTTGATGCCCCAACAATTTGGAATATGATCGTAACGGTACCTTTTTCATGGTCGGTTCCTCCGACAGTTAAAGGAATTCTTTCGCTATTTTCAGTAGCTCTTAAAATAATAAATTGACCAGGTAATGCTTTTTTTGCAATAAATGGCGCTTCAATTTCCAACAATGTTTCGGTTGGATTAAAAACAACTTTACGAACAATTTTAAACATATGCGTACTCCTTAAACATTTTTAGTATAACATTTTTAAAAATTATAAAAAATATTAAATCAAAAAAATGATTATCATATTTCTTGACTGATAATCATTTTTAGTTTAATTATATTGAATTTAAGTATTTTTACTCAAATTCAATATTATTTCTCGATTATTTTTTATTTTTTAGCTTTTGCAAAAAGAGGAATTGATAATAAAGAACCAACTGCTCCGATGATTCCTAATCCACCGATCCACTTACCATTCGTAAGTACCGTAACAGTACTAGAAATAACAGAAGTTGTTCCTACAGTTGTATCGTATTTAAACTCATCTACATATTGGTTTGTATATAAATTTCCTTGTAAAAAGCTAATCACAGATAAAGCAATAAACGCTAATAAAGCGATACAAGCAAACATAGCATAAGCTTTAGATTCTTTAACAAAACTACCTAATAAACTAATAAGCATAAATAAAGTACCGACACCTGCTAAAATAACTGCAACTAAAGCTCCGATACTCATTCCATTTTCTTTAGTTAATAAACTATATCCTGTATATGAAGTATTTGTAACTTCAACTCCTCCAACGATTTTAGTGTATTGTAAAATTGGAGTAGAAAATAAATAGAAACATAATCCACCACTAACAATACCCATCATTACGAATAAAAATCTTAAAAATCTTTTCATAGTAATCTCCTTTAACTTTTATATTTTAATCTTTTAAATATAAAAATTAAACAAATAATAAAACCCGATTTTTAAAATCGGGTCTATTATTTTATTTAACTACAACTTCGTTATTGACGTAATCAACCGTATATTTTTGTTTTGGTTTAATTGATTCATCAATAATCTTTCTAGCCAACACAGTTTCCACATTATGTTGAATATATCTTTTTATAGGTCTAGCACCAAATTCTTTACTATAAGATTCGTCTAATATATGTTGTTTTAATGAATCTGTAAAATCAACTACATAATATTCGTTCTCTAATCTTGATTTTAAATCGTTTAACATCTTGTCTACAATCTTTAATTGAACATCTTTATTAAGATAATTGAAGTATACAATTTCATCGATTCTATTCAAGAATTCTGGTTTAAATGTTCTATGGAGAATTCCTTCAAGTTGATCTTCTTTTCCTTCAAGTATCTCTTCACTACCAACGTTACTTGTCATAATGATGACTGTATTTTTAAAATCACATAATCTACCTTGAGCATCAGTAAGTCTTCCATCATCCATAATTTGAAGCAAAAGATTTAATACATCAGGGCTTGCTTTTTCAATTTCATCGAATAAAACAATTGAATAAGGGTTGTGTCTAACAGGTTCAGTTAACTGACCTCCTTCTTCATATCCTACATATCCAGGGGCTGCACCAATCAATCTAGAAACGCTATATTTTTCCATATATTCACTCATATCAATTCTAATAATATGAGATTCACTATCAAATAACGCTTCAGCTAAAGATTTAGCAACTTCAGTTTTACCAACACCTGTAGGGCCTAAAAATAAGAAACTACCTATAGGTCTTCTAGAATCGTTAATTCCGGCTCTTTGACGTAAAATTGCATCGCTTACTAAAGAAATAGCCTTATCTTGTCCGATTACTCTTTTTGAAAGTAAATTTTTAAGATTTAATACTCTTTCTTTATCTCCTTTACTAATTTTACTTACAGGAATATTAGTCATCTTAGCTACAATTGAAGCGATATTATCTTCTGTGATGACATCAGATAATAATTTATGATTATTTTCATCAGATTCAATAGCTTCTAATTTAGCTTTAAGTGAAGGAATCTCTTTATATTGAATTTCACTTGCTAATTTATAATCTCCACTGTTAAAGGCATTTTGAAGTTTAAAGCTCAAATCATCAATCTTTTCTTTAATAGATTTAGCCTCAACGATATCTTGTTTCTCTTTATTCCATTTTGCCATCAAATCATCTTTCTGCTTATTCAAATCTTCAATATCAGCATCTAATTTAGTTAATCTAAGTTTTGATTGTTCATCAACTTCTTGCTTTAAAGAAACTCTTTCAATTTCTAATTGTCTAATCTTTCTTTCAACTTCATCTAATTCAGTTGGCATAGATTCAATTTCAACTCTAGTTTCAGCACATGCTTCATCGACTAGATCGATAGCCTTATCAGGTAAAAATCTATTAGGGATATATCTAACACTTAAGTTAACCGCACTTACTAAAGCATTATCAGTAATGTGCACACCATGATGTGCTTCAAATCTTTCTTTTAATCCTCTTAATATAGATAGTGTATCTTCTTTAGAAGGCTCATTGACCATGACAGGTTGGAATCTTCTTTCTAGAGCTCTATCTTTTTCAATATATTGTTGATACTCTTTTAAAGTTGTTGCACCGATACAATCAATTTCTCCTCTTGCTAAAATTGGCTTTAACATATTAGAAGCATCGAGAGCACCACTATTTCTTCCAGCTCCAACTATTAAATGGATTTCATCGATAAATAAAATAATTTTATGATCGCTTTCTTTAATTTTATTTAATACAGCTTTCAATCTATCTTCAAATTCACCTTGATATTTAGCACCAGCGACAAGTGCACCCATATCAAGTTCAAATATTTCTTTGTCTTGTAATGTTTGAGGAACATCTTTTGCTACTATTCTTTGTGCTAACCCTTCTAGAATTGCAGTTTTACCAACACCTGGTTCACCTAAAAGAATTACGTTATTTTTAGTTTTTCTAGCTAAAATAGTGATAATTTTTCTAATTTCATCATCTCTACCGATAACGGGGTCAATTTTATTTTTCTTAACTTGATCTGTGATATTTCTGCCAAATTTAGTTAATATATCTTTATCTTGATTATAATCTTCATATCCTTCCATACTTATAATCCTCCTTATCAACTATCATTATACTACACTTTTAGCACTCGTCAAGATAGAGTGCTAATATTTTTTTAATATTTTTTTAATAAAGAAATTTTTATTACTATTGTATAATAAAAGCATGGCAAAAATTATATTAGTAGGCGGCGGGACCGCTAGCGGTAAAACTTACGTTATTAAAGAAGTTGTTAAACTTTTAGGTGAAGATAATGTCACCCATTTATCTATCGATGATTATTATAAAGATATTTCTAATCTATCGATGGAAGAAAGAAAAAAAGTTAATTACGACCATCCAAAAGCTTTCGATTGGAAACTCATCAAGGAGCAACTATTAGATTTAAAACATGATAAACCTATAGAAAAACCAACATACGATTATGTAATTCATAATAGAAGCTCTGTAACTGAAACTGTAATTCCTAAAAAAATTGTTATCGTAGAAGGAATCATGGCTTTAGTTAATAAAGATATTAGGGAACTAGGTGATTTAAAAATATTTATCAATGCTACTAGAGAAAGACGTCTTGTTAGAAGAATGGAACGTGACCAAAAAGAAAGAGGAAGAACGTTAGATTCTATCATCGAACAATATTTTTCTACAGTTCAACCAATGTATGAAGAAATCATATCTCCATCAAGTTACTATGCTGATATGTTAATTAATAATGACGGATACAACAATAAATCAATACAGGTTTTAGCTGCAGTTATTAAATCGATAATTAGAGGCGATATCGATTAATTAGTATTTAATTATTTTTCAATAACAATCTTCTTTTGAGGATTGTTTTTTAATTTTTTAGCTCTAGCCATACGAATAAGTTTATCTAAATTAGAAAATACAGTGTAATAAACTGTAGGGATAAATAATATTACCCAATATGGATGCCACCCATTAAATCCACCAAATATCGTTCCGTACATTCCAATAAATAAATAAGCAGCTAAACTAACTGCACCTAATTCTAAATATCTAAAAGATCTATAGTAAATACATTTAATAATTGATGGTATAAAATATGGTAAGAATAAAAGTGGCCAATATAATTTAAATCCATATTCTTTAAATACTAATCCTAATACGACATATGCTGCTAATAATAAACCAAAAAATATTGCAGTTAAAATACCAACGATACTTTCTATTTTTCTATTTTTATCAAATTTTAATGAATAATATATTGCATTATTATCTTCGAAAATAGATAATCCTTTTTTAAAATTATATTTTAAATTAACTCTTCTACGATTATTAACATCTATCACAACATCTTCTTCATTATTATTTTCTTCTTTAATTTTTTCGTTATTATTTTCTTTTTCTTCAACAATATCTTCTACTAAATAACACTCTTCAATAGGTTTATTTTCATTTAATAAATCATCAATAGAAATATTATAAATACGAGCAAGTTCTTTAATATACTCAATGCTTGGTACAGATTCTCCTTTTTCCCATTTTGAAATAGATTGTCTAGATATATTTAATAACGACGCTAATTCTTCTTGAGAGTAATTAAATTTCTTTCTTAATTCTATAAGTCTTGATGCTAAATTCATAATTTTTATCTCCTTATACAATAAATATATGGTTGCATCACTATTTAAAAAAGCATATTTTTAATATTTTCGATGCAACTATAGTTTACATCACTTAAAAAAATATGGGAAATGATATTAAAAATAAAAAACAGATCTTCAATTGCGAAGATCTGTTTGTGTTTTTTGAATTTAATAAATTAATATTGTTTTTCTTCTTTTTTAGGAAGTGATGAAACTCCTAAAGGTAACATTAAGATTCCTGCTAATATTGTTAAACAACTACTTACGATAACTGCCCAACCTGTATAACCTGTTGTAGCGACACCTTCAATACCAGCACCTTGAGGACCGTAATATCTAAAGAAGATATAAGCACAACCCATCATTGCTCCACCGCACATAACAACTAAACTAAATGCGATTAATAATAAACATTTTAAACCGCTGTAAGCTTCTGGCTTAATCATTGTAAGAATAAATGATACTAAAACGACAAGTGCTCCACATCCTAAGAAAATTGTTGTTACGATGTTAGCTGGGGTGTATCTTCCTAAACTTAAATAATCTAATGATTGATAAAATGAAATTGTTTCTCCACTAGTTTTCGTAGCAACTGGGCCAAATCCAAGAGCTAAACCTACAAGTAATAAAACTAATGTTACAATATATAAGACAGTATGTTTTTTCATAATTTTTCCCTCTTTCTAGATAGTTAATATACCATTAAATCAACTTTTTTTCAACTATATATTTATATATAAATATATCACCACACTTCACTCTAATTTTAATTCGACAAGTTTATTACAAAAGAATAAAGAACCGAATATATATTTAGAAGAACCGCTTTCAGAAACGGTTATTAACCTATCTTGATTTTGATTTAAATCTAAATCTTCTAGCATTGCAATTGATTTAATATCTTTTTTACACTCGCCTAATATTTGAGCTTCAACTCCATCAAAACTTACTCCGCTTTTTGTTGTTTCACTTAAATCGTAAAATCTTAAATGTGAATCGCTTAATCCGTAAGATGAACAAAGTATTAATGTACCATCTTTTTTAACTGCGCATCCTTGAATTAAATCAGGTACTGAATAAATTGATAATGGTAAACTAAATTCAGCATCATTAACTGAATATTTGGTTATAATAGCTCCATTTGTGCTTCCGTCAGTTAATGTAATATCGTGACCACAAACATTACCTTTACCATTAAATTCTCCAACATAAATATATTCATCATCACTAAATATATAAGAAGAATTATTGTTAGCTTTCACTGGATTACCAAGATCGATTGAAGTACCGGATTCTTGATTTAAACAAGTTGAATCAATAATATAAATACCGCCATCCTTTTCATCATTAAAGCATTCATTTGCAATATAAATTTTTGATGAAGAATCGCTAATTCTAACGAAAGTCATTCCACCAGTATGACCATAAAATTCTTCGCCATTTCTAGTGAGAGTAAAATATTTAACGTTATTATCTTTATCTGTTGTATAAATTCTAGAAGCACTACCATTACTCATATATCCTGCTAAAGCGTAATGTTCATCATCAGCTAAATAAGTCATGCCTTGCATGACAAAACCATCTTTAAGTCCAGGAATTGAAGCGGGTTGACTTCTCAAGGAATAAAATTCGCTATAAATCGCAAATTTAAATACGTTTAGTCCTCCCCAAACTAAAAAGAGTAAAACAAAAAAAGAAGCCACACAAATTCCGAAGATGATAAAACCTCTTTTTGTTTTAGAATCGCCAACAACTTCTTTTTTACTCATGATTAATAATCCATGTTAGGTTTATATTTGAAGAAATAATATACTAAAATAACAAGTGCAACAAATAACATTGATCCAGTAATCCAGTTACCACATCCGTAATAGTTATTTGAAAAATTAGAAATGATACCACTCCATTTTGTTAATCCCATGAATGAAGGATAAGCACAATATGAAATAGCACAAGAAATAATTAAAAATAAAATGCTAAAAACTAAAAATACGATTTTAGTTACATCATAATAGTTTCTCTTTTTAAAAAATTTAGGAAAAACTTCATCACCTTTTTTAACTTCAAAAATAACTAATAAAGTTAATAAAATTAATGCGAGTCCTAAAGCTATGATGCTAGTGATGATAGCTCCGCAATATGGGATACTATCAGCGTTACTGACACCTTTTGTCCAACGGATTGCTTCATAAAATGAAATAGATGAATAATTTCCGTTAGGAATTGAAACTACTGGTAAAAACATAGATGCAAAAGATGCTATGATTAGAACCAATATTGGGATTAATAATACAATTTCTTTCTTAATACTTTTCTTCATAATAATTACCTTAACTTTAATAATTATAACTGAAAAACAAATAAAATAAAGAAGAAAAAATGATTATATTAATACTTTTAGTATTAAATACCAAAACTTTTATAAGTTCGATTAACAAAAAATAGGGATTTATTTTCCCTATTTTTTTAAAAAACGATATGAAATACTGATTATTTTGCGCTTAAGAATGCTTTATAAGCACTATATGCTTCATATAAATCAGCTTTAGAAACAATTTCCATTGGAGCGTGCATATTTAATACTGGTATACCAGCATCTACAACATCCATGTTCATATTTCCTAAAATATAAGCGATTGTTCCGCCGCCTCCTCTATCGACTTTTCCGAGTTCTGCAGTTTGATAATTAACATTTTTATCTTCCATAACTTTTCTAATCCAAGCAAAATACTCAGGATTACAATCATTACAGCCACTCTTTCCTCTTGCGCCAGTATATTTATTAAAAACGATACCGTTGCCTAAATAACAACTATTTCTAGTTTCATACGCTTCAGCATATAAAGGATCGTAACCTGCGCTAACATCGCTAGAAAGCATCTTTGAATTCTTTAATGCTTTAGATAATGCTAATTGTGATGTGCTTCCTTCACCTTCAAGTAAAGCTAAAATAGTATCTTCAAAGAATCTTGATTGAGCACCAGTTGCTCCGACACTCCCGATTTCTTCTTTATCTACTAATATAGTACATGCTGTATATTCAGGAACTTCTTCTAAATCTAAGATAGCTCTTAAAGAAGTATATGCACAACATCTATCATCGTGACCATATCCTGCAACCATACTAGAATCTAACCCATAACTCTTTGCTGGGAAAGCTGGTACAACTTCAATTTCACTAGAAATTAAATCTTCTTCTTCAAAACCATATTTTTCTTTAATTAATTTTAAAATATAATCTTTAACACCTTTTTCTTTATCTAATGGTCTTGATCCGATTGTAACATCGAGATTTTCCCCTTCGATTACATTAGAAGCTGGTTTAGTTAATTGAGGTCCTGATAAGTGAATTAATAAATCACTAATTCCAACGACTGGATCGCCTTCATCTAATCCAACATTAAAATCGATCGTAGAACCATCTTTTTTACAAACGACACCAATTAAAGCAAGAGGAATTGTAACCCATTGATATTTTTTAACTCCACCATAGTAGTGAGTATCAAAAAAAACAAATCCTCCATTTTCATAAAGTGGATTTTGTTTTAAATCTAATCTAGGTGAATCGATATGAGCTCCTAAGATTCTTAATCCTTCTTCTACTTTATGTTTTCCAATAACATAGGCACAAACGTTTTTATTTCTATTTACAAAATAAACTTTATCGCCTTCTTTTAATTTTGAGCCTTCTTTAAATTCTTTAAATCCATGCTCTTTAAGTAATGCGACACTTTCTTTAGTTATAAGTCTTTCAGTTTTACCATTACTAATAAATTTCATGTAGTGTTCTGCAAAAGTATCAACTTTAACTAATTCTGTCTCATCATATTTTTTCCGTGCATTCTCTTTATACATATTTATTTCCTCCACACAATATTTTATTACACAATTAAAAAAATAAAATAAAAATGATAAATATATGATTTGTTATACGAATTAACAATTATTTTTAGAATCTTTTCTATAACGGAGAACTTCAATTAAGTATTCATAATAATCACCATCTTCCATAGCAAAATCTAATAAACCTCCAATTACAAAGTCGAGAATTTTATTTAAACACTCTTCGTAAATTGCAAGTTTATAATGAATACAAATAAAAGGATCATCATCATCTTCATATAACATTGTTATTTCTGAATATAAAGATAATGCTCTATTAAATTCATTAACAGCTTTATAAATTTCATCATTTTTTTGAAATCCATCAATAAAATAATTCACAATAATAGATTCACTAGTTCTATCATAAAAGAAATCTTCTCCTTTTTTGTACCTTAAAACGATAGTGAATGGTAAACCATTATTTAAAATTAAACTCATCGAAAATGAAATGTCATCTTTTTCTTCAGTGACAGTTAATGTCAAATCATGTTCATCACATGATTTTTGAATTTCTTTTTTTAAATAGTTGAAACTTATATATCCGTCTTTTGTTCTTTTCTTCATTATTTATACCTTTTTAAATATATTAATTATTCATCAATTGATAAAGAATTTCTTAAAATAGTTATTCCTATATAATTAGTATTTAATAAATAAGCATCTGAATCAATAGGGCAATTTATTTCTAAAATTCTTTCTGAATAATATTTTCCATTCTTTTTAACAAAATAATGTTTATCATTTCTATAGTAAAACTTACTCATTTTAATACCATCAATTTTATCTGCATAAGGGAAATTTACACTTACAATATGTTTTTTATCAATTAAATTATTTTTGTAAATATAATCGACACATTCTAAACAATATTCTTTAACAAATCTAAAATCGGCTGGTCCAGAAAAAGCTATCGAAGGCAAATTATTCTTACTAGCTTCTAAACACGCCCCAATTGTACCTGAATACATCGTATCATAACTTATATTCTCTCCAGCATTTGATCCAGAAATAACTAAATCTACATCAACACTTAAATATTCTTTTAAATAAAATACTCCAAGATTAACACAATCTGATGGAGTACCATTTACCGCAAAAACATTCTCTTCAATCTTTTTAATGGTTAATGGTTTATTAAAAGTCCCTGAACAAGACTTGCCACTTTGAACTTTTAAAGGAGCAAAAACATATACATTTCCAATCTCTTTTAATTTTTCTTTTAAAATATTCAAACCAAGTGAAAAATATCCATCGTCGTTAGTTAATAAAATATTCATCATTAAAATCCTCTTCCTCTAATATCAT
Organism: Lachnospiraceae bacterium; assembly: GCA_963661135.1. GTDB lineage: Bacteria > Bacillota_I > Bacilli_A > RFN20 > CAG-826 > Onthovivens. The sequence goes on from CAVKZO010000011.1 coordinate 18,198, forward strand.
TAACTTCTCTAATTAATGCTTGGAAAATAACAAATATTTCTAAACGTCCAAAAAACATTCCAACCATCATAATCCATAAAACTCCAGCAGGAGCACTAGGTCCTAATATTCCTACACCCAAACCAACACCTGCTAAAGCACTTGAAAACTCAAACATCGAATCTCCTAAAGGATAACCCATACAAGTTAAAGCAAATGAACCAAAGAAAAATAAGACGATATAAACTAAAATAAATGACATAACGCTTATTGATTCTTGTCTATCAATTTCAACATAATTACCATTTCTTAAGTAGAAATGAGTTCTAACAAGTTTTCTATTTTTCATTCTATCTAAAAGTCCATACCACATCGATTTTAAGCTTACTACAACTCTATAAATCTTAATACCACCAGCTGTAGATCCGCTACATCCACCAATCAACATAAAAATAATCAAGAAAGCATAGAAATTATATGGCAATGTGTGAGATGCGTAACTCCCTAAACTAACATTAGAAAATCCAGTGGTAGTAATTGCGCTTATAATTTGAAATGCTGATACCCTTAAGCAATCTCCATAATTATTAAAATCATAATTAGGATCGCCAATTCCACTATTTCTAAATAAGAATAAAGCACCTAAAGGAATGCAAAATACTAATACAAAAAATAAGAATCTAACTTCGCTATCAAAGATAACATTTTTAAATTTGCCTTTAAAAAATGATAAATGAATCATAAAGCTAGTTGATCCTAAAATCATCAATATACAAACTATCACTTCAGCCCAGAAGTTATGAAACGTCTCCATACTTTCACTAGTTGTAGCAAATCCACCTGTAGAAACACTAGCAATTGAAGTATTTAATGCGTGAAATGGTTCAATTCCACATATTATTAGTAGTATTGTGCCAATTAAAATAAACATAAAATAAAATAAGAAAATAACTCTAGCGGTTTTAGCTAATGTAGGAAGAAGTCTATCTGTATGGCCTTCAGCATTAAATAATCTCAAACCAAATTTATCAGATATTGCACAACTTACAATTAAAACCAATCCAACTCCACCAACAAATAACATAATACTTCTATAAAATAAGAATATATTTGGTGTGTTAGAAATATTTAATATCGAAAAACCTGCTGTTGCATATCCGCTTGTAGCTTCAAATAAACATTGAGAAAATGTATTTTCACCTTTAAGCAAGAAAGGAAAACTAGAAATAAATATCGCTAAAAGCCACAAAAATACTACAAATACCGAGTCTTGATGTTTTTCTAAATTTATTTTTTCACACTTTCTAAATAACAAAAATAAAAAATACCCTATTATGATACTTCCTATTGCAGGTATTAAAAAGCAATGTAAATATATAACTTCTTCAGGGTAGAAAAATAAAATTAATGTAGGAATTAATATGATTACGCCTATAAACATCATAAATAGTGACAAATAGTAGGCTATCAACTTATAACCATTTTTAACACTATTCATATCTATTCACCTTTTTTAGAAATCAATTCAATAATCTTCTTTTGATCTTCTTTTGTAGAAACAAATAAGACCTTATCGTTAGCGCAAAGTTTAGTATCACCTTTTGGGATAATGACATGAGGATATCTATAAACACAACTTACACTAACGTAATCTGGTAACTTAATTTCTTTTAATGTTTTATCGCATACTAAAAATTCTTTTTGAATCTTAATTTCTGAAATGCAAATCTTATCGTCTTCTAAAGATAATGTCTTAATTATGTCCTCAACACTACTTTGATTTTTAATTGATTCAGCTAATAAATAAGTACTAGATATAACTGAATCGATACCTAAACGTTTAAAAAGTTCAACGTTTTTAGGGTTAATTACTGTAGCGATACATTTTCTAACATTAAAAATTTTTCTTGCCATTCTACAAGAAACATAACTTACAACATCATTAGAAGCTAAAGATATAAATAAATCAGCATTGTCGATTTGAGCAGATTTTAAATCAAATTCCTTTGTGGAATTACCACAAAAAATATCAACTTTATTTTTTCTACTTAAATATTTACAAAATTCAGGATCTTCATTGATTACAATCAATTGATTTTCTTTAGATTTATACATGCCAATTAAATAATCGGCTTCATGTCTTCCGTCTGCTATTACAATCTTCATAAACAACTAATCTCCATTGTACATACTATAAAATTTTTCAACGGATAATAAGAATGGACATATAGCTTTAATTCTTGTTCCGTCAAGCAACTTTACTTTATTTGAATCATTTAACCTTATAAAAATCTTATTAATGTTATAAACATTTAAACAAACATCAGCTAAATATAAATTAGTGTTATCATCATCAGTTGTAATGATTACCATATCACACTTTTCAATGCCATTACTTTCTAAAACAGATAAGTCTGTAGCATCTCCAACAGCAGTAAAACCTTGAAAATCATCATCTAATTTAGCTAACGATTCCTTATCTTTATCTAAAACAGTAACGTTTCTTCCTTCATTTTGTAAAGATATTGCAATCCATGCTCCAAGTCTTCCTGCTCCAATAATTAGAACACCATTTTTTAAAAAACTAACTTTTTCTTTTTTCTTAATTACACTTTTCATACAGCATATTCTAACACTATTATTTAAATTTATAAACTATGAAAAAATTATTAAATAATTATATTATTTATTAACACCAAAATGATTTATTTGATATATTATTTATATGAAAATAATGATTATTAGACATGGGGATCCAGATTATCTTAACAATACATTGACTGATTCAGGATTTATCGAAGCAGAAGCTTTAGGTGAATATTATAAAAATTATGAATTTAAAAGAGTTTTTTGCTCTCCTTTAAATAGAGCAAAATATACTTGTAATGGTCTATTAAAATACAATAAATTTAATAATAAAGATGTTTTAATTAAAGACTGGCTACAAGAATTCGTTTATCCAATTGATGAACCAGTATTGAAGGTTAGAAAAAATAGTTGGGATTTTTATCCAGATTATTTTACAAACAATAAAAATTTATATAATAACGATACTTATTTAGATGATTCAATATTTGCTAATTCTGAAGTTAAGGAAAAATATAATGAAGTTATTTCTAACTTTGATGAAATACTAAAAGAAGATGGATATAGTAGGGAAAATGGTTATTATAGGGTGACTAAAGTGAATAGAGATACAATTGTTTTTGTCTGCCACTTAGGAATGATGAATGTTTTATTATCGCACTTACTAAATATTCCTTATGTAGTATTATGCCAAACTTTCGCCTGTCCTCCTACAGGAGTAACTTTATTAAATTCCGAAGAGAGAAATAAAGGCATTGCACAATTTAGATGTGAAAATTATGGAGATGTAGCTCATTTAAAAATTAAAAATCTTCCTACTTCTTTCGCAGGAAGATTTTGTGAAGTTTTCGATGATAACACTCGTCACTAAGTCATAAAAAAAAGATATGATTTCTCATATCTTTTTTTATTTTTAATACTAATTTTAGAATTTGTAAGGTGTGTTATTATAACAGCATCTAAATAAATCCATCATCTTTTCATCGTCGATTGGATTTGGGTTGCTTCCTGTACACGCATCTAATACTGCATTATGAGCAAATGTAGGAAGTTTTTCATTGAATTCTTCTTCAATTACTCCGAATTCTTTCATTGAGTGAGGAATTCCAAGTAATGTATTTAATTCATGAATTCTATTGATTAAGCCTTGTACTTGTTCATGAGCATCTTTTCCTTGAATACCAAGTTCTTGAGCAATTTGAGCATATCTTTCAAGCGCTTCTTTATTATTTGCGTTATATTCAATAACATGAGGAAGATACATTGCGTTAGCACATCCATGAGGAATATGACCTGTTGAGAAAACTGCACCAGTTTTATGAGCCATACTATGAGTAATACCAAGTAAAGCATTTGAGAATGCCATACCTGCTAAACATTGAGCATAATGCATTTCTTCTCTTCCTTTACCCATTGGATTATTAAATGAATCAACTAAATATGTATTGATCATTTTAATAGCCTTAATAGCTAAAGGATCTGTAAAATCTGTATGTAATGTAGAAACATAAGCTTCGATTGCGTGAGTCATTGCATCCATTCCAGTAAATGCAACTTGTTTTGTAGGTAAACTACGGACTATATCAGGATCGACAATTGCGACATCTGGAGTAATTTCAAAATCAGCTAAAGGATATTTAATACCTTTTTTATAATCAGTAATAACAGAGAAAGCAGTAACTTCAGTTGCAGTACCACTTGTTGAAGGAATAGCACAGAAATGAGCTTTTGTTCTTAATTTTGGGAAATTAAAAGGTGTAACTAAATCATCAAATGTAACTGAAGGATATTCATAGAATGCCCACATAGCCTTAGCAGCATCGATTGGTGAACCTCCACCGATTGCAACGATCCAATCAGGACCGAATTTAGCCATAGCTGCAGCACCTCTCATAACTGTATCGATTGATGGATCTGGTTCGACTCCGTCAAAAACTTGAACTTCCATTCCTGCTTCTTCAAGCGCTTTAACTGTTTTATCAAGGAAGCCACTCGCTTTCATTGAATGTCCACCAGTGACAACAATAGCCTTGTGTCCTTTTAACGTTTTAAGTTCGGAGATAGCTCCAGAACCATAATATAAATCTCTTGGTAATGTAAATCTCATATAGATTCTCCTTTAATAATAATTTAATTATAACAATGAGTTTTTTAGAATTAAATAAAAAATTAAGTAATTTTATACTGAATTAAAAGAAAAAAATACGATTATGCCTAATTTTATGACTTTTAATTAAAAAAGTAATTTTATTTTGCTTTATTTTTATACATTTTAACGACTGCTTCTGGCACTAAAGTAGATACATCAACACCATTATTATACATTTCATTAATTGAGCTAGATGATATGAAAGATGTCTTTTGGTGTGCCATAAAAAACACCATTTCAATATCTGAATCAATAAATTCATTAGCTGCAGCTAAAGACCATTCGTATTCAAAATCACTGACGATTCTTAAGCCTCTAATTAAAACACTTACATTATGTTTTCTACAATAATCTAATGTTAAGCCTGAATAAGAATCAACTTCTACATTTTCTAGCTTTTTTTCTATTAAAGTTTCTTTTATCATTTTTAATTTTTCTTCATTAGTAAAATGATATTTTTTATTTTCATTAATAGATACAAGAATTATTACTTTATCAAAAATCTTTAAAGCTCTTTTAATGATGTCTAAATGTCCATTAGTAATTGGATCAAAACTTCCAGGATATACTGCAACTTTCATGTTTTTAGCTCCTTATAATATAAATGTATGTCTTACCATATTTTAACTCTTTTATTTTGTAACTAGTTATTTCTTCATACTCTAATCTATAATCCGTCTCTAATATTATAATATGATTTTCTTTTAAAATTTCATAGGATTTTAATAAATCAATGCAGCTAAAATCAAAGTGCATTTTATATGGTGGATCAATAAAAACCATATTAAATGCTATATTATTTTCTTTAAAATATTTTAAAGCATCTAAATAATCCTTATTAATTAAAGTAATTTCATTTATCTGAAGAGATATTAAATTCTCTTTAATGATTTTAAAAGCATTCTTATCAAGTTCATTTATATATACTTTTTGTGCGCCCCTACTATAAGCTTCAATTCCACAAGCACCTGAACCACCGAATAAATCTAAAAAACAACAATCTTTTAAAGAATCACCTAGACTTGAAAATAGCCCCTCTTTTACTGAGTCTTTTGTACATCTAGTAATATCTAAACTAGGTTGATTTAATTTTCTATGTCTATATTTTCCACCGATTACTCTAATCATTGATAACTCCAAAAACTTCTTTATTAATACAATCTAAAATATCGTTATATTTTTTTAATGCATCATTATATCTAATCACTTTTTCTTTGCTATTAATTTCTTTTATAATTTCTGACATTTTTTTATTAATTAATAAAATCTCTTTACTATTTTTATCATATATTTTTAACGCATCTTCATATTCTAAAATTAACATGTCTTTTTTATAGCATAAAAGTTGAATTTCGCTATCATTTTCCATATCAAATGTAGCTTTTTCTAACTCTAAATATTCACTTGAATTTTTGATATCTTCTCTTAATGTATCAATCTTTTCAATCAATTCTAAATTCATAAAATAATTTTATCATATTTTAAGTAAATTTTATTAGTCTTTTACTTTAAGAAATTATTAATTTTATTTATAATAAAACTATGAAAATTTTTAAAATAGTTAAAGATAAAGAAAAATCATTAAGAGAACGTTCAACAGATGTAAGTTTTCCTTTAAGTGAAGATATTAAAAACACGATGTTTGATATGCTTGAATATTTAAAATTATCTCAAGATGATGAATTTGCTAAAGAACATAATATTAGAGCTGGGGTAGGAATCGCTGCTCCTCAAATTGGAATAAACAAAAACTTTTTGGCGATTTATTATATTGACGATAACAATAAAGAAAAAGAATATTTATTAATAAATCCTAAAATTATAAGTGAATCATGCAAATTAGCTTATATTTCTAGCGGAGAAGGCTGTTTAAGCGTTGATAACGAACATCCAGGATATGTTTATAGACCTTACAAAGTGAAAGTTAAAGCTTACGATTTATTAAAAGAAAAAGATGTTGAATATACATTTGTAGGATTTGGATCGATGTGTGTTCAACATGAAATCGATCATTTAAAAGGTATCCTTTTTTATGATCATATTGATAAAATCAATCCGTTTAAAGAAGATCCGAATGCTATTAAAATTTATTAGTTGTTAGATATAACTTTTTTAGTTATAATATTTTAGATTTTAGAAGAAATAAAAGATCATGAAGTAAGAGGTAATGTTTTTTATGGGAACAAAAATTAGTAATTCAGTTAAAATTTATGCTTTAGGTGGCTTAGGAGAAGTAGGTAAAAATACTTATTGTTTAGAGAGCGAAAATCATTTAATTATCATCGATGCTGGTGTCAAATTTCCTGAGGATGATTTAGTTGGTGTTGATTACGTCATTCCTAATTACCAACATTTAAAAGATAATCAAAATAAGATTAGAGCATTATTTATCACTCACGGTCATGAAGATCATATCGGTGCTATCCCATTTTTAGCAAAATCAATCAAGATTCCTGTAATTTACGCTCCTAGATTAGCTGCAGCTTTAATTAAACAAAAATTAGAAGACCAAAAAATTAGAGAAAAAATCAATATTATTGAATATGATGAAAATTCAATTATAAAAGCTGGAGATTTCTCAGTTAGTTTCTTTCGAGTGACTCACTCAATTCCTGATTCGTTTGGAATTTGTGTCGATACAACTGAAGGAAGAGTTGTCACCACTGGTGACTTTAAAATTGATTTAACTCCAGTTGGACCAGATATTCAAATTCATAAAATGGCTGAAATTGGTGACCAAGGAGTCGACTTACTATTAGCTGATTCAACAAATGCTGAAAAAGAAGGTTGGACACCTAGTGAAAAAAATGTTTTAAATTCAATTAATGAAATCTTTGATAAAGCTAGCGGAAGACTTATTATTTCAACATTTTCAAGTAATATTTCACGTATTCAACAAATTGTCGATTGCACGTTAAAACATAATAGAAAAATATTAATAATCGGAAGAAGCATGGTTAATACAGTAGAATGTTCAAGAAAATTTGGATACATCAAAATACCAAATAACTGTATTATTGAAGCAAGCGATTTAAAAGCATATAAAGATAATCAAATCGTCATCTTATGTACTGGTAGCCAAGGAGAACCAATGGCTGCTTTAAGCAGAATCGCTAACGGCACACTAAAAGAAATTAGGATTGTTCCTGGAGATACTGTTGTATTTTCATCAAGCCCAATTCCAGGAAACGGAATCTCAATTTCTAGAGTTGTCAACCAATTAGCTAGAGCTGGAGCCGATGTTATCACCAATTCAATTTTTAGTGATATCCACTCATCAGGTCACCCATCACGTCAAGAATTAAGAATGAATTTAAAGTTATTCAAACCAAAATATTTCATGCCAGCGCATGGAGAATATCACATGTTAAAATTACACGCTGATATCGCTACTACTGTCGGTGTTCCTAAAGAAAACACATTTGTTTTAGGAAATGGTGATGTATTAATCCTTGAAGATCATGAAATTACAGAAGGAGAAAGAATCTCAGCTGAGGATGTTTATATCGATGGTTACGATATTAATGGTGTTTCCACCGCTGTTATTAGAGATAGAAAGATTCTTCAAGATGATGGTATGGTAAGCGTATTACTTTGCTTAAATAGTAAAGAAAATAAATTAGCTGCTCATCCAAAAGTGATTACAATTGGTTTTGTAAGTTATGGAGATTATGAAAACCATCTTACAAGACACGCTTCAATGTTAGTTGAAGATGCTTTAAACGAATTATTCTCAAGCAAAAAAGTAACTTTTAACGATATTAAAAATACAATCAGAACTGTTGTTAGTAAATACTATTATAGAAAAACACAAAGAAATCCTATGATTATTCCTTTAATCATGAATAAGGCTTCTTAATGATTATACTAGCTTCCTCTTCTCCTAGAAGAAAAGAACTTTTAAAGCAATTATTTAGTGAATTCACTATTATTTTACCTACTTTTGATGAATCAAAAATTTCAAAAGATGATATTAATTTAGCAAAGAAAGAAGCTTATTATAAAGGCCTATCAGTTTTAAATTCTGGAAATCATTTTAACGATTTAATTATATCTTGTGATACTATCGTTAGACTTAACAATAAAATTTATGGTAAACCTAAAGATTTAAATGAAGCTAAAGAATTTTTAAAAGAATTAAGCGATAATACTCACGAAGTAATTAGTGGATACGCTTTATTTTATAAAGGAAAAATAATTAATAAAGAAACTGTAAGTTACGTTACTTTTAATAAATTAGATGATGCTAAAATTGATAATTATATTAATAATGAATATGTTTTAGATAAAGCTGGGGCTTACGCTATTCAAGATGATGATAAATTTCAATTAATAAACAAAATAAAAGGAAGCCTTAATAATATAATTGGACTTCCTACCGAAGATATAAAAAAAGAAATTAATATATTATTTACCGAGTAATTTTGTCAAAGAAGGAATTACTTCACCAACTAATATTACTCTATTAGACATTTCAAGTACTCTGCTAACACCTTCTTTTTTTAATCCTTCTTTATCGACTTTACTTTGATCAACTAATTCTAAAGTTAATCTAGATCCGTTTAATGAATAGCTTTTAATATTTTCTTTTCCACCTAAATAAGTGTATATCCCTTCATCAGCTTCTTTAACTTTTACGACAGTACCACTTCTTCTTTTTTTAACGGTTAATAAAATAATTAATAAAACTACTAAAAGTATTGCTAAACCGATTGGAACAAAAATACATAATAATTTTGTAACTTGATCAATAAGCATAATTAGACTCATAAAAACGCTCCTTTTACTTTTTTAAAATATTCGATGTTATTGCTTAAAATTTTTATTTTTTTATTAGATAAACTAACTTTAATATCAGTGTAAATTCTTGTTCTTATAAACGAAGAATCGTATGAAATTCCTAATGGATATCTATCACTAACAGAAATTGTAAATACACTATTTCCAGGTAAAACTAAACTCGAATTAAGCGCTTTATACTTCCTATTATTGACAGGGATCTTTTCATTAAACTGCAATATTTCTAAACTAGAATCAACTAAGCTTCCACCCATTCCTTTATTGATTCCGCTACTTCCTAAACTTGAAGAAATACATATTCCATCAGCTTTAATATTTTCGAATAATTCATCATTAATTTTAATTTCAAATCTAGCACTTGTCCCATTTAATGATTCAACTCTGATTTCATTAAGAGAATAATAACTTAATTTATTAAATTCAGTTTTAATTAATTTAACTTCTTTAATATTGCTCTTTGAAATTAAAATTAAAATATTGCTTAAGTCATTTTTTCCAAATTCACATAAAAAACCTAAATTTCCAGTATTTATTCCAATAAATATAGGATTATTTTCCATATATAAATTCACTGCTCTTAAAAAAGTTCCATCTCCTCCAATAGAAAAAACGACTTCAGGTAAATCGCTAACTTCTTCATACTCATTATCATTCAATAATTCGTATAATGTTTTTCTAACTTCTTCAGATTCTTTGTTCTTTTTTGAAACAATTGAATACTTCATATCTTTAATTTAACCTCAATTTATTGTATCATAAAATATGTTTAGAAAGGAATTTTATTTAATAGTAATAAAATCACTAAAGAGGTTAAATTATGGCAGCAAATATTGAAATTGAAGCAAAAGTGTTAATTAAGGAAGAGGAATATCATAATTTCTTAAAGTTGTTTAAAGATAAAATCACTAAACAATACGAACAAACAAATTATTATATTGACACTGATAATTTTAAATTAAAGCAATTAGGAATTGGTTTAAGAATTAGATGTGTTGAATCGACTTACACTTTAACATTAAAAGCTCCTATGGCAGAAGGTTTACTCGAAAAAGATCAATTAATAAATAAAGAGGCATTTGAAAAAGCAATTAAATCAAATGCTTTTCCAGAAGGAAACATCAAAGAATTCGTTACAATGTTAGGAATCAATACTAAAGAATTAAAAATCTTAGCAACCCTAAAAACATTTAGAACTGAAATTGATGATGGTAATGAGGCAACTACTTTCAGTGCAGATAAAAATGAATACAGCGGAATTGTAGATTATGAACTTGAGTTAGAAGGAAATGCAATGCAAAATACAAAAAATAAATTAAAAGAAATTTGTGAAAAATGCAACATCACTTATAAAGACAATGTTCACTCCAAACAAACTAGAGCAATGGCAGCGATTAAATAATTAAACCAACGTAATTTAAAAGCGAGATTGAATCTCGCTTTTCTTTATTTTTTCTTTGAAAAAATCGCCACGATTCTTAATACATAAATCAATATATTAATAAAATCAGACTCAAGAATTAGTGCATAATAGACAGCTAAACCATTAGTTATTACACTATTTTCAGCTTCTTTTCTTAATCTATGGAAATCGATTACTGTATAAAGACTCACTACAACTAAGAATATAATTTGTATAGCTAATAAAATATATAACATCTCTTGAGTTATACCTTTATTTACTATTGGTATAATGAAGAATGTGAAAATTAATGATAAACCTACTCCTACTAATATTAAACCAATTATTGATACTGCTGTAACCCACTTCTTGCCTTTAGAAAAATAACCGATTACACCTGTTAACAAAAATATCAATGCAGTGATTAAAAAACAAAAACCTAAAGTATAGATATCTTTAACCCAAAGAACTAAACTAGAACATAAAATTCCCATGAAAATACTATATAAAATAAATGGAATAATTCTTTTTCTACCGTCTTTATTTTTATTTTTGGCAGTTAAAAAACTTGTAACAAAGCAACCAATATAACTTGCAACAATCGTGCCAAAAGCGATCCATAAACTCGTATCTGAATCGTATTTTGTATATAAAACATAGAAAAATACATAAGAAAAAACAACTGAACAAATAGCAGTTATAATTAATCCTAAAGCAAAAAACAAAAACGTTTTTAAATAAAATAAACCTAAGTTGAAATTAGTTGAGTTTTCTTGACTATTAATAGCTACACTAGCGTTATTTCCATCAAAACTAGTATTCAAATTTTCATCTTTAAACTTCATTTTGAACCTCCATTTAATAAATCTAAATAATATAATAAATAATTTACTATATTACTGGATTAATTTCATTATTAATTTATAATATTATTAAGTTAGTTATAACTAACTACTTAATGGAGGTGTAAGAATGCTAGAATTTATAAACTCATATGATTCAACAAGTTTGTGCTTTTTAATATCTATATCAATAATATTATTAACTTTATTAATAATTATCTTTAAGAACATCCTTAAGAAATTTATTAAAAACACTTAATAAATCATAATGAGATTAAAAAAGACCATCGTTTGATGGCCTTTAATATATACTATTTCTAATTACTTAATTAATGAATTCTTACATTTACCAGTTGATAAATATTCATCCATATTCTTTAAAGTAATTTCAATCATATCGATTAATGCTAAATCTGTAGCACTACCAACATGAGGAGTAATTAATACTCTTGGGTATAAATCGATGATGTCTTGATGAAGTTGAGTATCCATATGTTGAGGATTAAATACTTTATTAAATAAAGTTGTTTCATGATCGATAACATCCATTCCAACACCAGCAAGTTTTCCTGATTTCACTGCGTTAATTAAAGCTTGTGTATCAACAACTTCTCCACGAGCAACATTAACAAATACAGCACCATCTTTCATTAAAGCAATCTTATTCTCATCGATGAAATTATCATTTTTGCCTTTAAAATAAGCCATATGGCAAATAATGACATCACTTTCTTTCAAGAAAGTTTCGATATCTTTAAATTCAACAATCTCTTTAGCTCTATCACTTTGGAAAACATCATATCCAATAACTTTGCTTCCTAAGCCTTTGAATAATTGAGCTGTAGTTAATCCGATTCTTCCACAACCTAAAATACCGACTGTACAACCTCTAATTTCTCTAGAGAACATTTGATTAGTAACTTTAAAATTACCATTATGAGTGTTATTAACTGTGTAAACGCCATTTCTTACTAACATCATTGCTAATGTTAAAGCAAGTTCAGAAATTGCATTTGGACTATATCCAGGAACGAAAGCTGATTCAATACCAAAATCTTTACAAGCTTGTAAATCAATATGATTATATCCAGCAGTTCTTGTTAAATAATATTTTAAACCACTATCTTTTAATTCTTTCATATGGTCTCTATTAACAGGACAATTTCCTCTTACCATGACCATTTCATAGCCTTTTGCTAATTCGTAGTTTGTATCGTTTAAATATTCGCTACGTAAAACTAATTCATAATCGTATTTTTTGCCTAAATCATTGAAGTAAGGGATTTCATAATCTCTAACTCCAAAACAAATCATTTTACCTTTCATTTTTAATTCTCCTTAATAATTAAGCACCTGGGAAAAATCCAGTTGATGTAATGACAGTTAAAACTAATATCCATAAAACAACTGCTGGAACAGCTAATAATGTACAAATAACACTTGTATCACTAGCAAGTTGTTTTTCCTTATCAAAGTTAATACAATAAGCAACTGCGACAGTAGCTGGAGGTACCATCCACATAATAACTGAAGAATTGACTGTATTTACAGTAACTAATTCTGGATATCCACATGCTTTAGCAATCAATTCAATAACAACTAATAAAGCTAAAACGATACCAGGAGCAACGATAACCTTAAGTGCTGAATAAATCCAAGCAAGTTTATCACTAGCAGCTTCTTTAATAGAACTATTACCTAATGTACATCCGATTGCTAACCAAACAAGAGGTGAAGATAAACTTCCTAAAGTTTTAGCAACTTGATAGAACCATGGTAAAGTAACATCGAATCTCCAAATAGCGACCTTAGTTTCACTTGTTCCACCACTTAACCAATCTTTTGGAACAAAATTGACGCCTGGAATAGCTTGTAATGCCCAAAGTAATAATCCAGCAAGTGTTGCGATAATGACTGGGTTAACAAATACTTTTTTACAAATTGCTCCAAAAGAACTATTCTCGTTATCACCCATTTTAACACCAGCTATAGCCATATAAGCATATGAATATAAGAATACACGATATGCAATATTAAGCATATTTGAATCTGTGTAAGCTTGAGTACCAAAAATTGCACTGATTAATGGTTGAGCAAAGAATGTTGTAGATCCAAAAGCGAATAAGATACATAAAACATTTCTCTTAGTCTTATCTTTTACCCAAATAAATAAAAGTTTTGAGAAGAAGATAAAGAAAATGTAGATGAAAAAGCCAAAAACGAAATTAAAGATAGCTTCAACACCAGAGGCTGCAGTGAAATCATTCATGAAACCTGTAAATGCTAAACATGGGAGAGCTACAGTCATGACAACTTTAGTTAAAGTTTTTCCAGTTCCAGCAGGAAAAATCTTTTTCTTAGTTAAAATAAATCCTAAGAAGATAATGATAATTGTCTTAGCAATAGCAGTCCAAAGGTCAGTATTAGTGATGGCTTTTAATACATTATCACCAACTGAACTATCAGCTAAAAAATTAATAAACATATATTTTTTCTCCTTTACGGCTATATATTTTATATATACTTATTTAAAAAATCAAAAAAATAATATCATAAATTTTGAGATACGATATTTTCTACTTTATATCACTATTTTTTATTAAATTTAATATTGTAATTTAACCTAAGCAAATCCTTTATCAAAATCATTTTGGCATTTTAGAAATTCTTTAACAATTCTTAGTAGTTTTTCTTTCAAACCATCGATAGTCATTTAAACACAAATCTTATTATTATTTTTTTAAACATCTTCGATTTTATACATCCATTTTTAAAAAGGTATATATATATATAT
>CAVKZO010000012.1:0-32500 GCA_963661135.1 Lachnospiraceae bacterium
AGTATGAAAAAATCAGTATATTTTAAAATACTGATTTTACTTTAAGAATTTACACGTTTTCAACAAAAATCATATCGTTTTTCGATATTTTAACCAAATTCAAATATAAATATATTTATATTTAACCTTATTTATGATATATTTTTAAAGTTATTTAGGAGGTTTACTATGAATATAAGAAATGTTGCTATTATCGCTCACGTTGATCATGGAAAAACCACATTAGTCAATCAACTCTTAAAGTATTCCGGAACATTTAGATCAAACGAAAACATTCAAGATTGTTCAATGGATTCAAATCCACTTGAAAGAGAAAGAGGAATCACGATTTTAGCTAAAACTACAAGTGTCATGTACAAAGATTACAAAATCAATATTTTAGACACTCCAGGGCACGCTGATTTTGGCGGCGAAGTTGAACGTATCATGCACATGGTCGATGGTTGTTTATTGTTAGTCGATGCATTTGAAGGCACTATGCCTCAAACAAGATTTGTCTTAAAGAAAGCTATTGAAGCTCACGTAAAACCAATTGTAATTATCAATAAAGTCGATAGACCAAACGCTAACCCTCAAAAGGCAGTTGATGAAGTCTTAGAATTATTTATGGAATTAGGTGCTAGCGATGACTTTTTAGATTTTAAAGTAGCATATACTAGCGCTTTAAATGGTACAAGTAGTTTAAGTCCTTTACCAGGCGACCAAAAAGAAGGAATGGATCCAATTTTTGATTTAATTGTAGACAATATACCTGAACCACAAGTTACAGTTGAAGGGCCACTTCAATTACAAGCTGCATTATTAGACTATAACGATTATGTTGGAAGAATGGGCATCGGAAGAATTCAAAGAGGCACTATCAAACTTAACGATATCGTCACATGCGCTAGATTAGATGGAACTACAAAACAATTTAAAATTTTAAAGTTAATCGGATATAGAGGACTTAAGAAAGTTGAAATTAATGAATGTTCTGCTGGTGATATCTGCGCTTTCGCTGGATTACCAGATTTAAATGTCGGTGAAACAATTTGCGACAATGCCAATATTGATCCACTTCCAAAACTTCACATTGATGAACCAACATTACAAATGACTTTCGGTGTCAATAGCTCTCCATTCAGCGGAAAAGATGGAAAATTATTAACTGCTAGACAAATCGAAGATCGTTTATTTAAAGAAGTACAAAAGGATGTCTCTTTAAAAGTAAATAGAGTTCCTAATACCGAAACTTGGATTGTATCAGGAAGAGGTGAATTACATCTTGGAATCTTAATTGAAAACATGAGAAGAGAAGGCTATGAACTTGAAGTTAGTAGACCTAAAGTAATCATTAAAGAAATAGATGGTGTTAAATGTGAGCCATATGAAGATTTATCTATTGAAGTACCTAATGATTTCGTTGGAGATATCATGACTTCTTTAGGAAATAGAGACGCTTCATTGATTGATATGGATTCAAATGATACAAATACCAAAATCAACTACGTTATCCCTTCAAGAGGTTTAATCGGATTCGTTTCAAACTTCTTAACTATGACTAAAGGATATGGAATTATCGCTCATACATTTAAAGAATTTAGACCTGTTACAAGCGATGCTAAAATCGGAGAAAGACAAATTGGTGTCTTAGTTTCTACTGATACTGGACCAGCTACTCCTTACGCAATCGAGCACGTAGAAGAAAGGGGTGTCATGTTTATTCTTCCTACCGATCCAATATACGAAGGTATGATTGTTGGAGAAAATAAATACGATACAGATTTGGCTGTTAACGTTTGTCAAACTAAAAACTTAACAAACCAAAGAAGTGCTAATAAAAATCAAACAGTCGTTTTAAAGAGTCCTAGAAAGATGACATTAGAAGCTTGTCTTGATTACATTAATTCTGATGAACTTGTCGAAATTACTCCAAATGCATTTAGAATGAGAAAGAAAATTCTCCCTCTTGCTGAAAGAAAGAAATGGGAAGCAAAAAACAAACTTCAATAAGAAATAAAAATTCCTGAATAACTCAGGAATTTTTTTATTCAATAGATTTTAATGATTCAGCCATATTTATCTTATTAATCCTATAAGAAATTAATATATTAACCACTAATGCTGTCAATACACTTAATAAGAATGAGAATATGTATGTATACCAGAATATTGTGTATTTATAAGATATTAATGGGGTAATATTCGTGCTTAAAACTAAATATTCTAATGGGAAACCTAATGCTAAACCAATTAGTGCACCAACTATAGTTAAAATCATTACTTCATATATTAAAGATTTAGCAATTTCAAATCTAGAAAATCCCAACACTCTAAGAGTAGCAATATCTCTTTTTCTTTCTTCAAAATTTAAAATAGTTAAATTTATTAAAACAACTACTGCTAATAAAAGAGCGAATATTTTAATGGTATTTGTCATACTTTTAATACTGCTCATATAGCTTTCAATTCGATTATTATTCGCTTCTCTAGATGTTAAAGAACTAATTCCATCGATAGTTAAAAACTTTTGTTCAATATCTTTTTCTCCAACAATAAAACTTCCACTACTATCTTTAACTAAATTAACCCAAGCTTTAGTAGAAGTTTCAACTAAATCAGGGATCGTCTCTTGATAAACAAATAAAGAATTGTTGGAAAAAGCATAGAAAATATAAGAAACTACATATTCATAGCTTTTATTTCCGTATGTAAATTTAATTATATCACCAACTTTACATCCTAACGAATCAGCTTTAGATTCACTGATTGCTACACTATTTAAATCCCAATGACCATCAGCTAATGAATCGTCATACTTAAAAAATGGAGATGTGTAGCTAAAATAAAATATGGTCATATCAACATTCTTTTCTTTGTAAGAAGCTGTGGTTTGAACTTGACTATATTCAGCCATTTCTTTAACACCATCTATTGCTAAAATCTCTTCTTTTAAAGATTCTTTTTTAGTACCGCTATTATATGATAAAAGGTAATCACAATCTAAATAAGATGCTATATCATAGTCTTTTCCGTAATTTATTGTATCTTCAATACCCATTCCAGATATTAATAAACCTGTACAACCCATAATTCCGATAACAACCATAAACGATCTAGATAAGTGAACTCTAATATTTCTTAAAGCCATCATTAAACTAACATTTTTAACAGTTTTATTGCTTTTTTTCTCTTTAAATTTCATAGTAGGAGCTTTTGGTCGCATCGATTCGGTTGGTTCTAATTTTAATTCGCTTCTTATAATTAAATAAGTTATAAGAGAAATACATAAAATAACTGCACCCAAACTTGCAAATGCAGCGATAAAAGGAAATGAATATCCA
This sequence comes from Lachnospiraceae bacterium, assembly GCA_963661135.1. GTDB lineage: Bacteria > Bacillota_I > Bacilli_A > RFN20 > CAG-826 > Onthovivens. The sequence goes on from CAVKZO010000012.1 coordinate 3,324, forward strand.
ATTGTAGGTAATGAATATAATAAGGAATATTTAATATTCATAACTCTAGGTATTAATAATGGACCTATAATTAATCCTAAAGCACAGCCAACAAAGCCTATAAAATTCATATAAAATAAGTAATATCTTAAAATTATTTTATTTTCAATTCCTATAGCTTTCATCGTACCTATTTGTATTCTTTGTTTTAACATGATTTGAGTAATAGTTGTTAAAACAACTAAAACAGCAACAACAAAGAAAATAATAGGGAAACAATAGGCTAAATTCTTAGATTGAACAATATCATTTTGAATGACAGCGTTAGAAGGATAATTTTCTGCATCCATCAAAGCCATAATTTTAGAATCATCAGGATAGGTTGATAAATAATAATCTCTTATATCATCCATTACACTATCAACATCATTTTTGTTTTGTAATTTAATAACATACTGATTATAAAAACTTTTAAATATATCTACATATTCATTATTTTCATCATTCATTACGCTATCTTTTGCACTTTCTGCTTCAACGTAAATTAATGTATTAAACATCAATTCATTTTCTTTTAATTGCTTTAATATTTCTTCTTTTGTATCGTCAGGAATTTTAGATTCTTCAATATAAGAATAAATATCATCAAAATTAATTTCATCGCTAATTTTATCAATTATCGAATTAATTAAAGTTCTAGCACTCAATATAAAATTACAATCACTAAAAGTACCGTTTTGTATATTTTCAGGATGCTTAATAATTCCATTAACCTTCATCTCTAAATTGACACTATCATCAGAAAATACCTTATTAAATGCAGTATTAATCATCTCTTTTATTAAATCTTTATTCTTATTTATAAAGTTGATAATAACGATTTTATTGCTAAAAGATATATCTTTACTTTCCTGAATTTGTTTAATAATTTCGTCAATTATATCTGAATAACTATTATTAAATTCATCTTTGATCGATTTTAAAGTCGATGAATCAAAACTTACTGGCATCTTATCACCAATTGAAAAATTTTGTTTAGTATTATATTTGTATTTGTTTACCATTTGTTCATCAACAAAGAAGAAATCTTTTGTTATATCGTATTCATCATAATAATATGTTGCATCGTATTCTTTATTAATTGTAGGTCTATCAATATAAACTAAAGCATAGCTTCCGATGTCACTTACTGTTGCAGGAATTAAAGTTCTAGTTTCGACGCTACTTCCCTTTCCAGCGATATTTTTAATTTTTTCTAAATCAGCATCATTTTCATCGCTATCATAATCAACATTAACAGTTAACCATATATCGGCTAAATTACCATTACTTGCCGAATAAACATCATTTACTCTTCTTTCAAATTCAATGCTATTACTCGATAATCCAGTAAACAAAGTAACTGCAATTCCTATAATAAAAACAATAGCGATGAATTGCTTCATATTCTTTCTAAAGTCAACGAGACAACTATGTAGTAATGTCTTAAATAAACGCATAATTAAAACTCGATTTCACTCGCTTTCTTAGGGTTTTTAACAACTTCATTAGAAACTATTTGCCCATCGCTCACTTTAATAATTCTATCCGCGATGACACTTATTGCTTTATTGTGAGTTACTATGATAACAGTCTTTTTTTGTTCTCTACAGACTCTATATAATAATTCCATGATTTGAGCGCCTGTCTTACTATCTAAAGCTCCAGTTGGTTCATCACAAAGTAACAATGTAGGATTTTTAACTAACGCTCTCGCTATAGCAACTCGTTGTTGTTCTCCTCCACTCAATTGGCTTGGAAAATTCTTTTCTCTTCCTGATAATCCTGTTAGATTTAAGATTTCATGAGCATCAAAATGTTTATCAACTAAGCTTGAGGCTAAATAAACATTTTCATAAGCGTTTAATGATGGCATTAAATTATAAAATTGAAAAACAAAACCAACATCATATCTTCTATAATCTGCAAGTTCTTTCTCCTTCATTTTAGTAATATCTTTTCCGTTTAAAAAATAAGATCCACTAGTTGCTTTATCCATTCCACCTAAAATATTTAATAAAGTGGATTTACCAGCGCCTGAAGGTCCTAAAATAACAACTAATTCGCCTTTTTTAATTGAAAATGATGCGTTTTTTAAAGCTAATATCTCAGCTTCATTCTTCTTTTTGTTACCGTAAATTTTACATAAATCTTTACAAACTATCTCAAATTCTTCGTTTTTCATAACTGTTCTCCTTTATATTAAAGGGGCAATAATATGTAAAATTCCCCACCAAATTTTTCTAAATATATTAATTTTTAAATATTTATTTTCTTTAATCTTCTTACTTTTTGAAATCATATCATTTAAGTCATCATCAATATCTTTTTGACAATCATTTTTATATAAAAATACCCCATTTTCAAAATGTAAATAGAAGCTTCTAAAATCTAAATTAACAGTACCGGTAAAAGACATTTCTCCATCAACTGTCACAATTTTAGCGTGATTAAATCCAGGTGTGTACTCGTATATTTTTACTCCGCTAATAAGCAATATTGAGTAATAACTTCTAGACATTGTATAAACCATCTTTTTATCAGGTATTCCTGGAGTCACAACGCTTATATCAATTCCTGATTTAGCTGCAACTGTTAAAGCATTGACGATATCATTATCTAAAATTAAATAAGGTGTAGATATCTTAACTGATTTTTTAGCTTTTAAAATCATTTCTAAAATGATTGTTTTCGCACAATCTTCACCATCAAAAGGAAGTTCTCCCATAAATTGGACATATCCACTAGATTTAATATCTTCAGTTAATAATTCTTTATTTTGATAATAAGAATATTTTTTAAAAATATCTCTTTTATAATCTTTTTCTTTTTTATACATTAAAGACCATGAAGATAAAAATAATGCAGTTAAGCCATTGACAGCCTCTCCTTTAAACATGACAATATTATCTCTCCAATCACCAAATCTTTTTTTCTTATTGATGTATTCATCAGCTAAATTACATCCACCAGTAAAACCTCTTACACCATCTATAATTAATATCTTTCTATGATCTCTACTATTTTGTCTAATATCTAACGCAGGTCTAATTTTATTAAAAGCAAAACATTTTATCCCATCTTTAGTAGCTTTTTTATAAAAAAATCTTTTTACGCCGCTTACACTACCAAAATCATCATAAATTAATCTTACATCCAATCCTTCTTTAGCTTTTTCTACTAAGATTTTATATATTGAATTAAACATCTCACCATCTTCAATAATAAAATATTCTAAAAATATAAATTTTTTAGCTTTTTTTAGCTCTTCAAGTATATGAGGAAACCCAAATTGACCATATCGATAATAGTTAACTTCTGTATTCTTATATACAGAATTAAAAGCATTATTGTCTATATATTTTGATATTGAATAGACGTTAGTATCTATCTCTTTAATTTCGTTTAAAGTTTCTGTATCATCAGTCTTAGCATTCATCAAATACCTATTTATCTTATTAAATCTTAATTGTTTCTTCTTTTTTGTAGTGATTTTATTAGCGAATAATAAATAAAGTAACGATCCACCAAAAGGCAAAATTATAACAACAACCAACCAAGATAATTTAAAATCAACTTGAACTTTAGTATTTAAAATAAAAATGCTTAAAACAAAATCTAGAACAAATAAAATTATTACAGGAACCCACCAAAAAGATGATAAAACTTGTAAAGTTACGGCAAAATAAACTAATGCGATTAAACATAAAACTTCAATAAAAAAGAAAAAAGCAGCAACAATAGCTCTTATAGGAAATGTTTTTTTCTTTTTTAATCCAGTTTCACTCTTTTTTTTCATAAAAAAATTATACTATGTATAATTTTAATTATAAAGAAAAAAAGACAACCAAAAAAACTATATAAAACGAATAAATTAGATGATTTTAATGTAGTTATAAAGACTATTATAATTCTCGAATAAAGGAGCAAGAGTTTTACTTAAAAGTTTTTTGCTATTATGACCAGTTGTCATTAAAAGTGGTTGTATATTTAATTCTTTAGAGACTTCATAATCATGCAAAGTATCTCCGATCATAATCGTCTCATTTACGTCAATTTCACTATGATTTATATACTCTTTTGCAAATTGAATCTTTCCTTTTGCTAAGTTATCTTTAGTTCCGATGATACCATCAAAATACTTTAAAATTCCAAGAAATTCTAATTGTCTTTTTAATGCTTTTTCTTCAGTAGCACTTAAAACAAACAATGAATATCCATCTTTCTTTAATTTTTTAAATAATTCTTCTACGCCATCATAAATTTTTGTTTCTTTTTCAAATCTAGAAAAATATTCAGACATAAATTCTTCACTTATTTGATCATAATCTAATTTATTAAAATCAAAACCGATAAGTTCATAATACTTTTTAACTGGAAACATAAAATTATCTAAATAAAAATCCAACGATACTTGTTTTAAATTATATTTAGTTAACATCTTAGATTCGATATCAAAACATAACTCCGTATCATCTAAAATTGTTCCATTAAAATCAAAAAATATATTTTTAATCATAAAAACTATATGAAATCCCTATTATTTTCTAAAAAGCATAGTTTTTTCAATATCACTAATTTCTTTAATGATATTACCACTTAAATTGTAACTTCCTTCTTCAGTTACTAAAATATCATCTTCGATTCTTACACCAATTCCATATTCTTTAAAATATAGTCCTGGTTCATCACTAATAATATTTCCTGCTTCTAATGGTACAGTTCTAGAAATACAAATATCGTGAGTATCAAGCCCAATATAATGAGATACGCTATGGAAATAATATTTGCTTATTTCATCTTTTGAATTAATCAATTTTGCTTTTAAGCATTCTTCTGCTAAAAATTCTTTAGCGTAATCATTTAATTCTTTTAAACTTATGCCAGGTTTAACTTTTGTAATAATCATCTTATTGCATTCTAAAACAATGCTATAAATCTTCTTTTGTAGTTCAGTGAATTTACCACTCACTGGTAAAGTTCTACTAATATCAGCACAATATCCATTATTTTTTGAACCTAAATCTAAAAGCAATAAATCATTTTCATGTATCAATCCTTTTGGATTTGGATAATGTAAACAAGTCGCATTAACTCCAGAAGCGCATATTGTATTAAAACTTAATTCACTGTGATCGAAATCTTGGATTGTATAATAAAATAAACTAGACATTTGATATTCATGCATTCCAGGTCTTACATTTTTCATTATTGCTCTGATGCCTAAATTTGTTTTGCTGATAGCTTCCTTAAACTCTTCTATTTCTTGTTTTGATTTAATAAGTCTCAATTTTGCTAATAAAGCATATACATTTATAAAATTCTTATTTGAATAATTAGCTTTTAATCCTTCGATGTAGTTTTCAATAAACAATCCATCACCAACCTTTTGTTCACTATCAAAGTCCAAATAAATATTGTTAATTGATGATGTAGCATTTTCATTATCATCTAATATTAAGCTCAATCTAGAATTGAAAGAATCTACATAAAGTATATTTTCCACACCACTTAATTCTTTAGCTTCATCTAAAGAAAGTCTTTTTCCATACCATTTTTCTTTAACTGGATCATTTTCGTTAACAAATAAATACTCTTTATAAGCGCCACCATTTTTTAAAAGTAACAATATAGAATTTTCTTGTTCAATATTTGTTAAGTAATAAAAATTACGATTAATTAAAAAATCATAATCCTCATCTTCACTTCTTTTTTTAGGAACTCCACTAAATAAAATAACTATCGAATCGTCTTGTATTTGTTCAAATAACTTACTTCTTCTCTCTTTAAATTCTGAAACGCTAATCATAATAATCCTCCTATAATTTTTCTATCTCTTCTATGACAGGATTAACCTCTTCAATATCTACTTTTTCAACTTCCCCATTATCAATTAATGTACTATTTCCCTCTTTAATTGGTAAAGATGCTAAATATTTAACCTTCTTAGATTTAGTAAATTCTTTAATTTTACTCTTACCATAAATATATATTTTTTCGTGGCAATTAGAACATTCTACATAAGCCATATTTTCAACTACACCTATAATTGGCACATTCATCCTTTTAGCCATTTTAATAGCTTTTGTAACGATTAAAGAAACTAAATCTTGAGGTGAAGTAACAATGATTATCCCATCAATTGGAATAGATTGAAAAGCAGTTAAAGTTACATCGCTTGTTCCTGGAGGCATATCAATTAATAAATAATCTAAATCTTTTCCCCATACAACATCCTTATAAAATTGTCCTAATAATCCAGTTACTAAAGAACCTCTCCAAATAATAGGATCATCTTCGTTTTGAAGCAACATATTACTAGATATAATCTTTATTCCGCTTTTTGTTTCAGCTGGAATTATACAGCCATTATCATCACCATAAACATCTTCATGAATATTAAAACTCTTTGGGATTGAAGGACCGGTAATATCTCCGTCTAATATTCCAACTTTATAACCTTTTTTATTTAATTTTGAAGCAATTAATGATGTTACGAAGCTTTTACCAACGCCACCTTTACCACTTACTACAGCTATTGTATGTTTAATTGAACTATTTTCATTTAATTTTAATTTTTCAATTCTGGATTCACAATTTTCAACTTCACACCCATCACATACATGATTACATTCACTCATAATTCACCTCCTTCAATCTCGTTTCTTTTTTAACTTGAACATCAATTATAATACCATAAAACAAATCTTTTATCTTACTAGATACATCTTCTTTCGAAAAAAAATCAATAGAAGAAATTTCATCGTATGTAATATTCTTTATTTCGTATTTATTTTTATTTAAATAACCTTTTATAGAACTTACATTTTTTAATTCTACTTTTAAATTTATTAAGTATTCTTCATCGATTTCATATAGTTTTGCAACATCAATTGCATTTTTTGCTGATGCTATATATGTTCTTAACAATCTTGAACTTCCTAATAATACTCCACCGAAGATTCTTACTACACAAACGATACAATTAGTTAAATTGCAATTTAATAATAAATTATATAATGGTTTTCCAGCTGTTCCGCTAGGTTCTCCATCATCAGAATATTTAACTGAATTATTAAATATATAAGCATAGCAAATATGTCTTGCTTTAGGATATTCGTTTCTTAATTCTTTTAATATACCATTTACATCTTCTTCACTACTTAAAGGGTATAAAAAAGAAATAAAAGTAGACTTCATTACTTCTATTGAACTATAACTTTTATCAATAACCGTAAATAATTTATTCATAATTTTATGTTATTTATTATATAATAAATAAAAGGTATTTTTTATGAAAGAAAAAAAGAAATGTGAAAAATGTGGTTTATTAATTGATGATGATTCTACAACTTGCCCATATTGTGGATATGCTCAAACTCCAGTAGTCGAAGAAAAAAGCGCTGATAAACAAGAACAACAATCATATGATATTCATAATTTAGATGCAATGTTAGGTGACAATAAAGAACACAAAGAATCTTTAACAAAAGAAAAAACTGTTCAAGAAAAGAAAAGATTTAATTTAACAAAATTTGAAAGTAGATCTATCGCTTTATCAGTTCCTAAACAAGTATTCTTCTTTTTAATGGGAAGCCTTGGACTTACTCTAGTTTCATTATTGATTCAATTAATAATTAAAGCAGTAAATCCATACTATTTAATTCAATCAAGCACAAGTGGAATTTTAAACTTTATTCTTTATTCATTTTTATTTGGATTAATGATATTAGTTATATTCAATGATATCACTACAGTTGTAAAAGATTTTAAAATCGGTAAAACTTGGGGTAACGGAATTGGGTATGGTGCTGCTCTTATAATAATTAGCTACTTAGTAAATGTTATAATTTCTATTATTAGTACATTAGCAGGAACTAATGTAACTACTAATAATAACGAAGCTACAATTGAAAGTATCGCTTCTATTTATCCTATAGCTTCAATTGTTATTTTTGGTGTAATCGGGCCAATATGTGAAGAAATTACATATCGTCTCGGTTTGTTTTCATTATTAAAAAGACTCAATAAAGTCGTGGCTTATGTTTTTACTGCTCTTATTTTTGGAGCAATCCATTTTGATTGGACTTGCTTAGGAAGCGGAAATGCTCCTTTAATTATTAACGAATTCTTAAATTTACCATCTTATATCGTAGCTGGAGTTATTTTATGTTACACATATGATAGATTAGGAATATCTGGTTCAATTATCGCTCACTGTACAAATAATTTATACGCTATGTTAATGACTCTCATAGCTTCTAATATCGCTACTAAATGTTTCTAACTAATTTTTTATTAAAAATCATTGCAGTTATCTGTATGACTATTGATCATATAGGTCTTTTTATGGATAATAACATAATGAGATATATCGGTAAAATAGCTTTACCTATTTATTTATATTTACTTTATGAAGGCTGCTCTAAAACTAAAAACATCAAAAAATACATGATTAGACTACTCATAATGAGTGGAATTATGTATATTGCTATCGCTGTTGCTCAAATACTTTTATTAGAAAAATATATGTATTTCCAAAACATTTTCCTAACGTTATTCTTTTTAGTCTTATCATATTACTTAATATTTGTTCAAAAAAACAATAAATTAAAGATGCTGATTGTTCTACCAATAATCTATTTTGGATTATCATATGCCTATCAATTATCAATAACAAATAACTTTCATAATTTATATTATTCTGTTCTTCTTGATGGATTGACTGGTATGTATTCAATTGAATCATCTTTAATTTTCTTTTTTATATGTTTATTTAATTATATATATGACCGCTCTTTAAAAAAGAAATTAAGTGAAGATTTAATAAATTCTTATAAAGAAACTAAGCAATATCAATTATCAAAAAACGCTATGGTATCCTTATCAATTCTTATTGTATCAGCAATATTTTACGGATTAACATATGCTAGTTTCTCTTCTTTTTCTTTAGGATTATCTCCTATATATGATACCTATTTTATATTATCTCTTCCTTTTATTTTAATGTATAACGGAAAAAGAGGATACGATAACAAATACCTTAATAAAGCATTTTACTTGTATTATCCTCTTCATATTGGAATAATAGCATTAATATTTTTCTTAATAGGAGGATTTTAGTATGTATAGACATTTAGAAAGTATTGAAGAATTTAACCAATTAGTATCAACAAGCGCTAATCTTATCGTTGATTTTTATGCTACATGGTGCGGACCTTGCAAAATGCTAGCTCCAGAACTTGAAGAATTAGCAAGTGAGCATAATGAAATTGAGGTTGTTTCAGTAGATGTTGATAAATTTGAAGAATTAGCAGCTAAATTTTATATTACTGCTGTTCCAACAATGATTTTTTATAAAAACGGTAAGCAAACAGGTCGTATCACAGGTTATATGAATAAAGATGCTGTCTTAGCTTCCTTTAATAAATAATATTAATCAAAATCTTTTCTTTTTCTTTTAAGTAAGATTGAAACGATAACACCAAATATAATTAAACCAGTGATTGAAGATAGGATAACTATAGCTACTAAAAAGCCAGAGTTATCCTTTTTATATGTATATATTTTAATATAACTTACATTTTCTTCTTGTCCATGTTCACAATAATTAGTTGCATTTAAATAATAAATTCCTTCATTATCCACACTTAATTTTTCAATAATGACGTTATCATTATTACTAATCACTTCATCATCTTTAGTCCAAATATAACTGATATTATTATAGATGCCTTGAATTGAACAATTGATAGTTAATGGATCTCCAATTATTGGAGATGACGATAAATTTAAAGATACATCTAATTTATTAGGACTTCGATGCCCATAACTATAATTTAAATTTTTAATATTATTGTTTTTAATTTCACTTACCATCTTTACTTCAATATAAGATAGAGGGGATAAAGAATCATATGATAAAATTAATGTTTTATTATCTTTATCTGTTAATTCAACCTTCTTATTATTTATTAAAATATAGCTAATTACATATCCTTCATTAGGTGAAATGGTTAAATTATATGTTTCATCTTTTTTTAATATCAATATATCTTTTAAAGAAGTGACACCATTTTTATCAACCGCGGTTATAACTTTTGCTGAATCATTTTCTTCTTTATCTTTTAAACAAAGAATATATGTTCCTAAATTGTTAGATTCAACAATTAAACTTAATGAATCTTCAAAACATTCTAATTGTTCTAATGTATTCAAACTTTCATTTATATAATATACAACATATTCTTTATTAGAATCTTTTAAATATGGAAATCCAATTTTAAATTTATTATTTATATTTTTACTAACTTCTTTTTTATTTATAAATAATTGAATATTGAAACAATTTTCAATTTCTAAAGCAGAATCATAATTCTTATATGATGCTATTTTTGAACTAATCTCATCTATATCGATTCCACTCGATATTAATGATTTTTTATACTTAGAAATATTATCTAAACGCACATTGTCTTTAGTTAATAAGACACTATTATTAATTTGAGAAGCTTCAAAAATCGTAGGTTTATTTATTCTTTTATAGGTTCTATCTGTAGATACACTAGAAGATTCAAATGACTTTCTTGCTACAAAATAGTTGACATTTAATGGTGTTTTTCCTGATTCTTCTCCTACAATATCATTAAAAATAAGAGAAAAAGAAACATTATTTTCTTCTAAATTGATATCGTGTTCAAAAGATATTTCAATCTTTTTAGAATCATTGTTTATAATTTTATAACTGCATTTAATTTCTCTAGTTTTAATGCTATTAACATAAATTTGAACATATATTGAAGAATTTTCGTCATATATTAAATTCTCATTAAATACTAAATCAAAAACATACTTATTAGATTTTTTTAAACTCTCTTTATTAGAAGGAGAGGAATCAACTATTAATGGAGCATTGATTGTAGGATTATATGTAGTTTTAGCATATATTTTTATATTTTCTATAAGATTACTATCATCTCCAGAAAATTCAGTATTTACAGTTTCGTCTTCTTTTATTGATGGAGCTAAATTTGTAACAGCAAGTTCAATTTGATTGCTATATGTATAATAAGATAAATATTCACTTGAATCATCACAAATACTATCGCAATCTTCCAAATAATACCATCCATCTGTTCCAGTTGTACCGATATCTTTAACTAATAAATATATGTTTTCCTCGCTATTTTTTGAATACCCTTTCCCATTATAAGATATATCATAAACATATTTAAATAAATCAAATTTTCTTGATGTAACTTTAAATTTTGAATCATTAATTAAATAATCCGATAAATCATACATCGATATTTCAGGTAAAGTAAATGCTATACCATCTTTATAATATCCATAATCAATTATATGATCATCAAAAACTCTTGAGCCATCAACCATAAAATATTTATACTTTTCACTACTTTTATTGACATCATCTAAAAATGTATCTACACAATACCAATAAGATCCATATCTTACTAAATTCCAAGAATGTTCTATTATTTCATCACCTTCATAAAAATACCCACATTCAATGATACTAGTAATATTAAATTCATCTAATAAAGCTTTATATAATTTAGAATATCCAACTGAATTTGCTTTTTTATTAATTAAAGCAGAATATGAATTATCATATCTAATAGAGTCTTCTTCCATATATGTATAATCAACATTATCTATTACATATTGATAAGCATTTTTAAGAATTGTTTTAGTATCTAAATCTTTATTTAAATTATAAAAATCATCTATTTTATTATTATATTCAACTTTAGCATTACTTAGTGCATCACTATCAATATAATCACTTAATAATAAAGTAGAATTATCAGTAGAAACATAACATACATTTTTATCTTCACTATTTTTATACAATTCTAAATTAAGATTTTTATAATCTAAATAAAATATATTAGGATTTGTATATTCAAACGCAATTAAAGCTTTATTAAAACTATCATTTAAATCATCATTTCCTCCAAAATAATAATCAACATCATTTTGAGTAATAACATTTTCCTTAACTAAATCATATCCTTTAGTATTAAATAAATATTCATCACTTGAGCATAGATTCTTTAAACTGTTATAAAAACTTTTCGAATTATAATCTAATTCACCATATAAATATCCTACATTTGTAGTTTTTGAATTTTTAATTTTATTTAAACCAAAAGGACTACTAATTTTACTATCATTAAAATTTGTATTAACACAATTATTTAGTAAACAAAAAGAAGTAATTAACAGTAAAAAATTCATCAAATATATTTTAACTTTTAATCAAGAATAATTCACTAAAATTGATGATTTTCGATAAAAAAAGACAATTTCAAAATGAAAATTGTCTTGATTCTTAATATTGGCTGGAGCGGATGGGTTCGAACCATCGTATGTAGGTTTCAGAGACCTATGACTTTACCACTTGTCTACGCTCCAAAAATATTATTTATTTCTTTTAAACTCCTCTTTTTGGAATTCATACCCATCTTTACAAGCGTCTAAAATTGTATAATCACATGCAAACCCCAACTCTTTTTGTGCTTTTAATGTTGAAGCATAGTTAATCGCAACGTCTCCATCTCTTCTACCTTCAATGACATAAGGTATTTTAATTCCAGTAGCTTTTTCGTAGTCATGAATAATTTCTAAAACCGACGTACCTTTTCCAGTTCCTAAATTGCAAATAAATAATCCGCAATTTGTCTCTAATTTCTTTAAAGCTAGTAAATGACCTTTAGCTAAATCACAAACGTGAATATAATCTCTTACTCCAGTTCCATCAACTGTAGGATAATCATTTCCATAAACTCTTACATATGGTAATAATCCAACCGCAACTTTATTAATATATGGTAATAGATTATTAGGTAATCCATTAGGATCTTCACCTAATAATTTAGATTTATGTGCGCCAATCGGATTAAAATATCTTAAAATTGCTACGTTATAATCTTTATGAACTAGACAAAAATCGCTTAAAATTCTTTCTATAATAACTTTAGTTTGACCATATGGACTAGTCGCATTTTTAACAGGGCTATCTTCCGTAAGAGGTACTTTATCAGGTACTCCATAAACAGTAGCACTACTAGAAAACACTATGTTTTTACAGCTATATTTTTCCATCAACTCTAATAATGTCAATGTTGTATCTAAATTATTTCTATAATACATAATAGGTTTTTTACAACTTTCACCTACTGCTTTATAGCCAGCGAAATGAATTATAGCTTCTGGTTTTTCTTCATTAAAAATATTATCCATCTCTACTTTATTAGAAACATCAACATCATAAAATTTAGGTTTAATTCCAGTTATAGTTTTTATTCTATCTAATACATCTATTTTAGAGTTATAAAGATTATCTACAATTACAAGATCATATCCGCTTTCGATTAATTTAACACAAGTATGTGATCCGATAAAACCTAATCCACCTGTAACTAAAACTTTCATATATTTACCTCTTATTTTCTATTAGAACCAATCTTATTTGCTTCTTTTATAAGTTTCTTCTTCTCTAATTTTTGTTCTTTTTTAGTTTCTTTTAAAGCTTGATCAGAAAGGTAAATACCAGATAATTTATCCATGATAGTATCAGCAATCATCTTTGATGTTTCACTTTCAATATAAAGTCTTAAAGCGATGTACGCAAGATTTAATGTATCTTCATTTTGATTAGATTTACCTTTTCTACCTCTTTTAGCAGATCTTTCAATAGCATCTAATCTAGCTTTAACTCTATGAGCTTGATTTTTTAAAACTTCATCATGCATATCTTTAAAGTAATCATATAATTTTTCTTTATCTGATGTAAAACTTTTATCTAACTCTATAATTGTAGCTAAATCTTTCATAGAAACTACATTCTTTAATAAAGATACACTTAATAAATATCCAATATGATTCGTATTATATTTTTTCTTTACAGGAGGAGTGATCATTTTAGCTTTAACATAGTTATTGACCATAAAAGGAGTTAAAGGTTGACTATCCCCATTTGAAATTGGATTTAAAACTTCACTGATATATCCGATGACTTGTTCCATGTATAATGGAATTTGAGGAATATCTTTATAATCAGGCAACTTAAAATTTTCAATTTCTTTAATGTAATTGCTTAACTCTTTAAATCCTTCATCCATATCCGTAAAACCTTTCTTATTAATTATAAACTTATTTTATTAAAATATCATTTATTTAAAATCCACCACCAACATTATAAAGAGCAAAAATAAATATTATATATAAAACACAAAAAAATAATGAAACAGAAGATATAATAACTCCAGCTAAAGCAAATCCTTTACCTCTAGCTAATCCTTTTTGAATACGTGAATAACTTATTGAAGAAAATATTAATCCGAATAATGATAACCCAACTAAAGAAAGAACAAAACCAGGAATCGCAAAACTATCCATAGGTAGAGTTGATTCATTATTACTGCTGTTACTATTTATATTCGAATCTTTCTTATCAACAACTTGAGCATCTATAACTTTTTCTTCACATTTTTCAACAGGTGCACCACATTTTGAACAATATAATTCACCTTCATTTATTTTAGCGCCACATTTTGAACAATACATAAGTTATCTCCTTTATCGTCCTTTAATTCTACCATAAAATACATTTTTATATTAAATAATTATTAATTTTTGCAAATGGTATTCATTTTTAAATTTTATTTTCCTATAATCTTCCATATAAGGTAAAGAAATTATGAAAGAAATTATTTTAACAAATGAAGAAATCCAAGATATTTGCGTCAAAATTGCAAAAGAATTAGAAGCAAAATTTGAAAAATCAGACAGAGCTCCTGTTTTTATCGGTGTTTTAAAGGGAGCTACACCATTTTTTATGGATGTATTAAAAAATTATAAAAAACCAGTTAAAATCGACTTCATGGAGACTAGTTCTTATGTCGGACTAAGCTCTACTGGAGTTATCCATTTAAATAAAGATATCGTTGAAGATATTAAAGACAAAGATGTAGTTTTCTTTGAAGATGTCGTAGATACAGGTTTAACAATCAATTATTTAAAACAATATGTATTAATTAAATATCAACCTAGATCAATCACAACAGTTTGTTTAATCGATAAAAAAGCATTAAGAAAAGTTGACTTCAATGTAGATTTCTGCGGAATTACATTAAGAGAAAACAAATTCTTAATTGGATACGGATTAGATTATAAAGGTTTGTGTAGAAATTATAATTATATCTTTGTTCCAGAAGCTAAAGAAGTTGAAGAATGGGAAAAAATGGCCAAATAAAATTTGGCTTTTTTTATTATAGTTTTTTAATATTAATAGCCTTTTTAGAAATGCTAACTTTATAATATCTATCTTTATAATTATCTTCTAAAAATTCTTCAAATTGTTCTTTAAAATCATTTTTAATAAATGCAAGTACTGTGCCTTTAAATCCACCTCCATGAATTCTAATAGCACCGTGATTTCCTATATATTTTTCAACTTTATCAATAATATCTTGAGGTGAATTTAAATATTCATCACCTTCAACAAATGTATTATTTAAATTATTTTTACTACTATTTTGACTATTTCTAATAGCATTTAAAAATCCTTCAACATCACCATTTTCAATAGCTTTTTTACCATCTAATACATTTTTATTTTCAATAAAGAAATGTTTAGCCATATTCTTTTTCGTTTCACTTATATTTAACTCATCAATCTTTTCAAAAATATTAGTATCATCTAAATCTCTTAAGAAAGCTTTATTACCAATTAAATTAGCAACCTCTTTCATATTAAAAGGAATAGCCGCATATAATGGAGTTAAATTAGAGTGATCTCCACTAGATTTAATCAAATATAAAGATAAAGGCAAATCAAAATCTATATTTTTTATTGTTGGATTTTCAATATTTTTAAAATCAATAAAGTTACAATTTGGATAACTTGTACCAATTTGATCAAGTAAACCACATGGTTTTTTAAAAAATACATTTTCACTATATTGACCTATTTTAGCAATTAATAATGGCGAAATCTTTCCTTCATTATATAAATACGAAAATATATATCCAAATAAAGATTCAATAGCTGCAGAACTAGAAACACCGCTTCCATCAGGAATTTCACTAATTATATAAGCTTTAAATCCACCAACTTTATACCCTAAAGACTTAAGTTTTTTAGCGATACCATAGTTTATTGCTTTACTTGATGGAGGTATATAAAAATTTGAATTTAAATCTTTCAAAGCGATT
This sequence comes from Lachnospiraceae bacterium, assembly GCA_963661135.1. Classification (GTDB taxonomy): domain Bacteria; phylum Bacillota_I; class Bacilli_A; order RFN20; family CAG-826; genus Onthovivens. Next base: position 19,584 of record CAVKZO010000012.1, read on the forward strand.
CTATAAAAAGAATAACCTTTAGATTTAACTTCAATTACATCATCACACTTTTTAATTGCAGCACATATTCTTAAAGAACAGTTAGCAACTAAACATAAACCATGGTTGTGATCTGTGTGATTTCCTAAAATTTCAAATCTTCCTCCAGCATCATAAATATAATCAGGATCCTCTTTAAATCTTTCTTTAAAACCATTAATAAGCTCGTTTTCCATATTATTTCCCATTCCTTTTTATTGAATATTCAATTTTATAATCATATGTATCACCTTTTTCGAAAGATATACTATCTTTATTAAACCCAAATAATTGAGGCTCTAAAGCAATACCTCTTCTTATAAAGTTTCCATTCATATTTTTAAATTTATAATCAATTAAAGAATTATCTACATATATATTCATAGCAGGATAATTTGTTTTCATCGTCAAAGTATATTCTTTATTTTTCAAAATGACTTTAGGATTTTCATCACATTTAAATAAGAATGTATTATCTATCGTCCCAACATTTAAATTTCTTTCAATAAAAGCCATATTATTTTTTAATAACTTCATATTGTTAAAATCTAAATATGCAGGAACATCTTCAAAACCAAGGTGTAATAAATTATCATCCATTATTGCAACTCTATCACAATTCATTTTTAAACTATATTCATCAAGATTTTTACTACAATCAAAATTCCAATATATATGATTGCTTAAATTCATTAAACAATCTTTTAAAATTTTCCCTTTAAAAATAATGTTAAATTTATCCTTATTTTTATAAATTTTATAGATAATTTTAACGCTCGCAGATCCTAAAAACCCATTTTCACCATCTTTAGTTTTTGTTTTAAATATAACATTGATGTATTTATCATTCTCTTTAATATCATATTTCCACTTCTTATAACTTAATGATTTAGCATCACCTCCATGAAGACAAATATCGTGTCCTGTATCTAAAAGATTATATTCTTGATCATATAAAAATCCATGACATTTTAATCTTCCAGCAACAATTCCAAGCGTTTTTCCGAAATAATTTGGATTTTTTAAAAATATTTCTTTATCTTCTAAAGTTAAAATAATTGGTTGTCCATCATAATTTAAAGTATATAAAGATGCTCCGTAATTAGAAAAAATAAACTCTAAATTACCTCCATTATCAACTTTAATAAAATCTATCTTTTTATCGTAATGTTCAATATTTATCATATAGAGACCTCTTAACTTTATTTATATTATCATATTTAAAATTTATTTTATTAATAACTTCTATAAACCATAATTCCTTTTTTAATAATTTTTTGTATAAATTCTGATTTTCTATCAAACTCATTAATATCATATATCTCAATATTTTTAAGCAATACTTTCTCAATTTCATTTTTAAATTCTAATAAATTAAAATTTTTATCATAATACCTTATTAAAAATTTAATATAAGAATAATCATTTACATTTTTAGTAGTGTATTCTCCAAATAAAATACATTTAGTAACTTTATATTTCTTACATATTCCTTTTATTAATATTTTAATTTGCTTTACTTTATATACACCTTTATCTTTACTATATCTATTTTCTTTTTCTATCTTATAAAGCATCAATTCATATACCCAATCAGGTATTGTAGTTAGCCCTTCTTCATAATTTTGGTAAGTTCTATAGGGCATATTAAAAAAATTAGCTATCTCTTTTTGAGTGAATCCATTTTTAATTCTAATATCTTTTAAATTATTCTTCATTTTTCACACCTATTAAGTGTATTATAAAAAAGTAAATAGTAAATATCAAGAAAATTTATTCATTTTATCTTCTTGATTTTTACAGTGTAAAAAGAAAATCAAATTATTCGATAACTACGGGCTTTTAGTAATTTATTAGTAATTTTTTTCTTTACGATTTTTATATATTTTTCATATGTTTTTAGTCAAATTTTAAATGTAATTTTTTTTCATATTTTTTTAAATAAAATTTATGTTTAAAATATTTCCAGCCAAAAGGTGGAGGTTTATAAATATGATAAAAGTTAAAAAGAGAGACAACTCTATAGTAGATTTTAATCTCGCTAAAATCGAGAACGCTATCGCTAAAGCATTTGAAGCTTGTAATGTTCATACAATGGATGAAATCATCAATTTAATAGCTGTTAGAGCTACATCAAAGTTCAGTAGCAAGATGGTTAACGGAACGATCACTGTTGAAGATATCCAAGATTCAGTCGAAGTCGCTTTAATCGAAGCAGGTTATGTCAATGTAGCAAGAGCTTATATTACATATAGAAAGCAACACGAAACAATTAGGCAAATACATTCAACAGAATTAGACTTTGCTAAAACTGTCGATAACTATTTAAATATTAACGACTGGAGAGTTAAAGAAAACTCTACTGTCACCTATTCGGTCGGTGGTCTTATTTTATCTAATAGCGGCGCTATTACAGCTAATTATTGGTTAAGCCAAGTTTACGATAAAGAAATAGCTGATGCTCATAGAAACGCAGACTTCCACATTCACGATTTAAGCATGTTAACAGGATACTGTGCAGGTTGGAGTTTAAAACAACTTTTATTAGAAGGATTAGGTGGAGTTACTGGTAAAATTACAAGTAGTCCAGCATCACATTTATCAACTCTCTGTAACCAAATGGTTAACTTCTTAGGCATTATGCAAAACGAATGGGCTGGAGCTCAAGCATTTTCAAGCTTTGACACTTATTTAGCACCATTTGTTAAAGTCGATAACTTAACATACAAACAAGTAAAACAATGTTTACAAAGCTTTATTTTTGGTGTTAATACTCCAAGTCGTTGGGGTACTCAAGCACCATTTACAAATATTACTTTAGACTGGGTAGTTCCAAACGATATGGCTGAATTAAACGCTATCGTCGGAGGAAAAGAATGTAATTTCAAATATAAAGATTGTGTCAAAGAAATGGCTATGATCAATAAAGCTTTCATTGAAATTATGATTGAAGGTGATGCTAATGGCCGTGGTTTCCAATACCCAATTCCAACTTACTCAATTACAAAAGATTTCGATTGGAGCGATACTGAAAATAATAGATTATTATTTGAAATGACATCAAAATACGGAACTCCATATTTCTCAAATTACATCAACAGCGACATGCAACCAAGCGATGTTCGTAGTATGTGCTGCAGATTAAGACTCGACTTAAGAGAATTAAGAAAGAAATCAGGCGGTTTCTTTGGAAGCGGAGAATCAACAGGCAGTATCGGTGTTGTCACAATTAATATGCCTAGAATCGCTTATTTAGCAACAGACGAACAAGATTTCTACAATAGACTTGAAAAATTAATGGATATCGCTGCTAGATCTTTAAAAATCAAACGTGATTTCGTATCAAAATTATTAGATGCTGGATTATATCCATATACAAAAAGATATTTAGGAACATTCAATAACCACTTCTCAACTATCGGATTAGTCGGTATGAATGAAGCATGTTTAAACGCTAGATGGTTAAAAGAAGATTTAACTCACGAAAAAGCACAAAACTTCACTGTCGATGTTTTAAACTTTATGAGAAATAAATTAAGTGATTACCAAGTTAAATATGGTGATTTATATAACCTTGAAGCTACTCCAGCTGAATCAACTTCATATAGATTAGCTAAACACGATAAGAAGAGATATCCAAATATCATCACTGCTGGAGATAAAGAAAATGAAACTCCATATTACACAAATAGTAGTCATCTTCCAGTAGGCTTTACAGAAGACATCTTCCAAGCATTAGATATCGAAGATAAATTCCAAACATTATATACATCAGGAACTGTATTCCATACATTCTTAGGACAAAAACTCCCTGATTGGAAATCTTGTATGAATTTAGTAAGAAAAATTGCTGAAAACTACAAGTTACCTTACTTCACCATGAGCCCTACTTATTCGGTTTGTAAAGATCATGGATACATCGAAGGTGAACACTTCGAATGTCCAAAATGTGGTAAAAAAACTGAAGTCTATTCTCGTATTACAGGTTACTATAGACCTCTTCAAAACTGGAATGACGGTAAAGCTCAAGAATTCAAAGATAGAAAAGAATATAATCTTGGAAACTCCATTTTAAAGAAAAAAGATACTTGTGAATGTCAAGAAAAGCACGAAGAAGAAAATAAAGCCGCTTCAAAAGAATTAATATTATTCACATCTCCAACATGTCCAAATTGTAAAATGGCTAAAAAATTATTAGCTGATGCTAATATTCAAGTTACAATCTACGATGCATATGAAAATCAAGAATTAGCTAAAAAATTAGGAATTTTTAAAGCACCTACATTATTAGTACCTCAAGTTGATGGAACATATAAAACATATGATAATGTTTCATTAATTAAAGGTTGGATTGAAAGTAGAAAATAATATGTACGATACAATTATTATTGGATCAGGCCCTAGTGGACTTACTGCTGCTTTAAATTTAAGAAGAAACGATAAAAAAGTTTTAATCTTAGAAAAGGAAACTATCGGAGGACAAATTGCAACTTCTCCTAGGGTTGAAAATATCCCTGGAACAGTTTCTATTAGCGGAATTGATTTTATAGATAAATTATTCGATCAAGTTACAAATTTAGGTGCTGAATTTGAACTTGACGAAGCTAAAAAAATTGAAAAAGTAGATAACTACTTTAAAGTTATATGTAACTATAAAACATATGAAACTAAGTCTATTGTTATAGCAAGTGGCGTCACTCATAGATCGATGGGTATACCTAACGATGAAAAATTAGTTGGTAAAGGAATCTCATATTGTGCAGTTTGTGATGGAGCTTTCTATAAAAATAAAGATGTATGTTTAATCGGTGATGCTAATACCGCATTACAATATGCTATAGCACTAAGCTCAACATGTAATAAAATCTATTTAAATACATTATTTGATAAATTCTTTGGAGATAAAATATTAATCGATAGAGTATTAAGTAAACCTAATATCATTATCGAACACAATTTATCTTTAACTGAGATTATCGGAGATAATTATTTAGAAAAATTAGTATTTAAAAATACAAAAACTAACGAAACTAAAGAATTTAAAGTTGATGGATGTTTCATTGCAATCGGTCAAGAACCACATAATGAAATATTCAAAGATTATGTAGATCTTGAAAGAGGATTCATAATCGTCGATGAAAATATGAAAACTAAAACTGATGGGATTTATGCAATTGGAGATTGTAGAAAGAAAAAAATCAGACAACTTGTAACAGCATTTAATGACGCAAGCATCGCAAGTTTCAATGTCGTTCAATATTTAGATTCTTTATAAAGGTAATAATTATGACATTAAGCAATAAATTAAAAATACAAGAAGCGATGCTTTTAAAAGAAGAAGCTTCAATTATCTATAATAAAAAGAATAAACGCAAAAAGAAAAATAGCGCATATTCTGATATTATTACTAAAGAATATTAATTTAATATCCTCTTAAATATACGTTATCAATGTATTTTAAGAGGATATTTTTATATTTATTTGCTGTATCAATATTCACTTCATGTAAATTATGTACTATACACTCTTCATTATCTATAAAGTGTTGTAAGTACATTTTTTTTGCACCTTTAAGCATCTTACCCATATCTTCAATAGATTTTTCACTATGAAACTCATTTACTAACGTAGTACGAAATTCATATGAAATACCACTTGTTTTTAATATCTCTATCGTTTTTAAAATATTATCTTTAAATATATTTTTAATTCCTATAATTTCACTATATGTATCCATAGAATTTTTAATATCCATAGCTACATAATCTATCAATTTATCATCTATTAATTGTTTAACTAAATTTGGATTAGTACCATTAGTATCTAATTTAACTAATAAACCTAACTCTTTAATAGCTTTGATCTTTTGTACTAAATCATCCATTAATGTAGGTTCTCCTCCAGTTATAACCACTCCATCTAAAACATTCTTTCTTTTCTTTAAATAAGTTAAAATATCACTAAATGGTATCTCATTATTCTTATTTAAAACAAGTCTAGAATTATGACAAAATTGACATCTAAAATTACATCTTTCAGTAAATAAAACACACGATATTTTATTATCGTAATCAACTAAAGAAATCTTTTCAATACCTACAAATTCCATACAAAAATTATACCATTATTTAATATTTATTTAATCAAAAAACTATTTAAATACTCATTAAAAGAATATATTATTTATCTATGAGTAAAAATTTTTTTAAACATCTTCACACTGTAAATAAACATAGATTTTTAGTATTTAAATATTCTTGTATCGTAGGAATTCCTTTTCAAGGATTAGTCCACGATTTATCCAAATATTCACATCTAGAGTTTCATAACGGAATAAAATATTTTAATGGTAAGATGTCACCTTTATTAAATGAAAGAAAAAGCAACAATATGTACGCTTTAACATGCGTTCATCATACAAATAGAAATAAACACCACTATGAATATTGGATAGATTTTTATAAAGGTGATGTAATATTAAAGGTTATACCTTATAAATACGCATTAGAATATGTAATTGATATGATTTCAGCAAGTAAAACATATAATGGTAAAGACTTTAATAAATCTCTTCCTTTAAAATTCTTTATAGAAAGAGAAAAAGCATATTTAATGCATCCGATGATCAAAGAATTTGTTAAAACTCTTTTATTTGAATATGAAAAAGAAGGATTTAAAAATCTTAAAAAGAAAAATACTAAAAAAATATATAAAGAATTATTAAATAAATATCCTTTAACTTATAAAGTTCCATTTTATTCAATTAATAATAATTACGAATATATAGAAATTAAATAACTTTAGTTAAAATAAATACTGATTTACCGCTTATTTTTGCTATTTTATTAGCAGGAATAAAGAATGAATCATATTTTTTAAATGGAATATCATTAACATACCCACTACCTTCAATAAATGTAATTGAAGAGAATGAAGTATCATCATTTATAATTTCTTTTTCATTTTCTACATCAACCCTAAAAGAAGTAAAATATTTACAAGATCCAATAACTCCATTATCAAATTCTTTTTTAATATACTTTTTATAATTGATAACCTTTAAAGCTTTTTCTATATGTAGCTCTCTAGGTTTACCATCTTTTCCAACCCTATTATAATCATATAATCTATATGTTAAATTTGAACTTTGTTGAATCTCTATTAATGTTACGCCTTTTCCAATAGCATGAATCGTACCTGATTCAATAAAATAAGCTTCACCTTTTTTCACTTTAAAAAAGTTTAATTTTTCTAAAATAGTGCCGTTTTCAAGTGCTTTTTTAATATCTTTTTTATTTTCATCATCTTTAAAACCAAGATAAATTCCTGCATCTTTTTCTGCATCAAGAATATACCACATCTCTGTTTTACCATATGAATTTTCATTTTTTAAAGCATATTCATCACTAGGATGAACTTGTACACTTAAATTATCTCCGCTATCAATCAATTTAATTAAACAAGGAAAAAATGGAAATTCATTAACTTTTGTACCTAAATCTAATTTAGAACAAACATCAACTAATATCTTCCCTTTATTTTCTCCGCTATCAACTAAGGTGTATCCATCTTTATAAAACGATAATTCCCAGCATTCTGAAATAGTATCAAAATCATCACTTTTTCCAGCTTCTTTTAACTTTTTGCCACCCCATATATATTCTTTAATCGCAGGTTTTAATTTAACTGTTTCCATAAAATTTATAATTGAATAATAAAATTATTATCTTTTTTTACTCCACCATTCTTTCTAATAACGTTAATAAAATTTGAATCGTTATATGTTGAATCTATAACGATTTTATAATTAATAAATTTGTTTTTTGTAAAATTAATAACTTCTTTAAAATCTTCATAAGCATTCATATAGACACTTTTTACAAATAGCATATGTGAATACTCATCATTTACTAAAAATATTAAAGAACTTAATTTTCCATACGAATAAATCAATAAGCAAAAATGATTATCTTCACATAAAAATTTTCTTATCTCGTCTTCACTCATCTTGTTTTTAAATTTTTCAATATGAGCTAAAGCTTCCTTAGAAGGTTTTGTTAAATATTTAATTTGTATCTTAGCCATTTTCTCTTTCCATTACTAAACTAGCTGCTCCAATAATTCCAGCATCGTTTTTAAGTTCTGCACATTTAATTTTTACAATTGGAGAATTTTTAAATCCGTAATTTCTATCACTACAATATTTAGTTACTTTATCGATCAAATAATCTCCTTGATTAGAGATACCTCCACCGATAATAATAGCTTCAGGTCTAAAAATATTACAGTAATTTAATATACCTTCACCTAAATTTTTAATATATTCATCAATTACTTTATTAGCTGCAAAATCACCTTTTTTACTACACTCAAATGATGTTAATCCATTTACATTATTAATATCACCTTTACAATATTCCCACATCATAGAATCCTTATTTTCATTCATTATTCTTTTAGTAATTCTTAATAAAGCACTCGCACTAGCGTAAGCTTCAAAACAACCTTTTCTTCCACATCCGCATTCTTCCCCGTCAATTGCAATAACCATATGACCAAGTTCTGTACCTTTTCCTTCGAAACCTTCAAATAACTTACCATTAATGATAACTCCTCCACCAACTCCAGTTCCTAAAGTTAAAAATATAGAATCTTTAAACTCTTTAGCTGCACCAAATCTAGCTTCACCTAAAGCAGCGACGTTAGCATCATTACTAATATAGATTGGTAAATTAAAAGAAGATAAACAATTATTAACATCACATTTTTCTAATTTAAAATTAGGTGCGTATTCTACGATTAATTTATTGATATTACAAATACCTGGAACACCGATTCCAATTCCTTTAATATTATAATTTTCACTTAATTTATTAACTAAAATAGTAACTAATTCTTTTAATATCTTTTCAAATACTTCATTACCTTTTTGATTGTTAGTAGATATTACTGTCTTTTCAATGATAGTACCATCAAGTAATACTCCAGCACCTTTTAAAGACATACCACCAACATCTATACCAATATAAATATCTTTTTTCATAATTATTTTCCTTTAAAATACATTAATTATAATAACTAAAATTAGTCATTATTTCCATATTTAACAACAAAAAATCAGCAATAAATTTAATTGCTGATTTTTATATTTACATTATCAAGAAATTATAATAATCCTGAATCTTTAATCCATTGATAGATATCAGTATCCTTAACTTCAGATAATGCTTTTTTAATAATTATCTTTTCTTTCCAAGAAAGATCGATCTCATTAATCTTCTTTTTATCAACTGCATAATATGTAGCTCTCAATAACTCTCTAATATCATAAGCTGATCCCCAAACTTCAGGAACACCTCTATCGATATTCATTAAAGTATATACTGCTTCCATACCTGTTCTAATTGAATATTCTGTAGTGAATATTGTGTCTCTTGGAGTTTCTGCAAATTGACCTACAAAAGCGATATTAACACAATTTTCTGGTACTACTTTTGGTCTATCACTCTCTTTTCTTGGTTGGAAGAATGCGTTGATATAAGGCATAAAACATGTTGTTGTATTACATTTTTCACTTAATTCATCGATTCTTTCAATTGGTGCGCCGATATGATATAACCATTCTTTACAGATTTCTTTACCGGTACATTCTCTCATATTCTTTTTAATGTAATCACCTTTAGTATTTGTGAATAAAGAATATAACCATACGATTACTGATCCTTTTGGTTGTTCTTTAAATTGTGGTTGTCTATTGATTGTCCAAGATAATCCCCAACCATTAAATGAATCTTTAACAGTTACGATTCCACCTGTTGTGACTTTTCCTTCTAAAGGATCACGTTTACAAATCTTTTTGATGAGTTCGATAACCTCTTTATCTTCAGTATAGACTGATGCAGACATCCAGTTAGTTTTTTCAGGATCCGAAGCAAAAGCATATGGATTTCCAAATTCTTTTCCGTATTTTGAAATCTTTTCCCATAAACTCCATCCATCACCTACGTTAGGTTTAATCATACTTAATTCTGGAGCAGTATCATTATCACCATAGCATGATACATCGGTACAGCATCCGTTAGTGATAATTAAGAAATCATCTTTAGTAAGCTTTTTAACTGCTTCTTTATTGTCTTTAGTGTAAGTGAATGATGTAGCTACTTTTTTACCATTGATATTTTCAATCTTAACATCAGTAACTTTAACACCAAATTCAAATACGACACCATGATTCTCTAAATATTTTTGTAAAGGTAAAATCATCGATTCATATTGATTATATTTAGTAAAACGTAATGCGCTAAAATCTGGTAATCCATCGATATGATGAACAAATCTTTGAATATATCTTTTCATCTCTAATGCGCTTGACCAACGTTGGAAAGCAAACATTGTTTGCCAGTAAAGCCAGAAGTTGCTCTTCCAGAAATGTTCATCAAAACATTCTGAGATCATCTTGTCTTCTAAATCTTTTTCTGGAGTTAAATATAATTTTAATAATTGTCTTTGAGCTTGTTTGTCTAATGTAAATTTGTTGTCTGTTTTAGCATTTTGTCCTCTATTGACTGTAGCTCTACATAATGAATAGTTAGGATCCTTTTTGTTTAACCAATAATATTCATCTAAAACAGTAACGTCAGGATTTTCGATTGAAGGTACGCTTCTATACATATCCCACATACATTCAAAGTGGTTATCCATCTCTCTACCACCTCTCATGTAAAATCCCTTATATAAGTCGTGATATCCATCACAACTTCCACCAGCTCTAGGTAAAGTTTCTAAAATATGAACTTTTTCTCCTTTAACTTGGCCATCTCTAACTAAATAAAACGCAGCTGATAATCCTGCTAATCCGCTACCTACGATATATGCTGATTTTTTATCTGCATCGATAGGCTTTTCAGGACGAGCGAATGATTCGTAAGTTCCACTAGAATAATACATTTTTAATCCTCCTTTATTCTTTGTAATTTAATTTTAAATAAAGAAAAAAATATTAAAAATATACAATATTTTTAGTGTGATTAAAATTTTTACATTAAAAATAAATTGTAAAAATTTTTATCATTTTTTAAAATTTGATTAAATTATTCAGTCTTTTCAAATTTAGATAATATCCACTCAGTCTCTCCATCTAACATCGTAGATATTTTATTTATTATAGTATCAATATCTTCTTCCATGTCGTTTTTGATCCAATCTAAAACGATGCCTATCAACGTAAATTTATATGCGTTAGCTACAAATTCCAAATCTTTCTTTTCAACATTATGACCTTTAGCTTCTTCATTAACTACGTGATATGTAAGTTGATATACGATAGGTTCTAAAATAGATTCAACATTACCTCTAGAATTAAATTTATAAGCATTCTCCACTAAATATCTATACTCTACACATACTTTAAATATATTTTTAAATCCTTCAACCCAGTTAGTTGAATCATATTTTCCATCTAACGCTTTATTAAATTCAGTTTTTAAAGAATAATCTAAAAGAGAATATATATCTTCAAAATGGTAATAGAAAGTCATTCTATTAACACCTACTAAATCTGTTACATCACTAACTGTAATCTTTTTAAATGGTTTAATTGACAATAATTTTAAGAAAGCTTGCTCTAAAGCTTTTTTAGTAATTTCATTAGCCATAAATTCTCCTCTAAAACAATTTTAGTATACTCTAATTATTCTTTTGAAATAAGTTTAATTAAACTATTTATTTCAGTTTCGCTCATTCCACCTTCAGTTAAATATCTTTTTGCATCACTAGTATAATCAGCATTCTTTAATATATCTACATCACTAGTTTTATGTAACTCTTCCATAAATGAATCAAAATATAAAGATACGATAGCATCATATTTATTAGGAGTCTTCTCTTTAGTTACTTTATAGTAATTCTTATATGTTTCCATATAATCATTCTTCATTTCTTCATATGTTGCTCCTACTAAAGCTTCAATTAAAGTACATACAAATCCAGTTCTATCTTTTCCTTCCATACAGTGAATGTAATATGGTCCATCATTAGTTAGCATACCTTTTAAACCAGTTACTAATTTTTGTTTATATACATCACTAGAATATCCTGATCCCATAGATAGAAGTATCATCTTATTGTTTTCATATAGTCCCTTAGCATAGTTAGAATCAAAATTAGCATCAGCTAAATATTCTTTCATATTATCTTCGCTATCTGCTAAATCGATAATATATTGAATATTATTTTGATTTAATAAATTATCGGTTATCTTAGCTCTATTTCTACTATTATCTACTGGAGATGCTCCTCTATATAAGTAGTTGTCTTTTAAATTACCACCCTTTAATGATCTAAAATTAGAAAATTCTTCATCGCTACTATATTCATTTCTATTTAAAGAATAACTTTGACTTAAAGCTTCTTGAGTAGCTAAATATTTAGCTGATGTATTTAATGTTATATCCACTTTAGTATCGCTAGTTAAATTAGCAGTATCCCATATACCAGTATTGTTAAATGTAACTAATATATTTGTACTAGAAGGATATGCTACAATTACTGGCATAGAATTTTTAACGTAATACCCATTAAAATATGGAACATCTTTTATAGTATATCCATTACTAAATTTAACATCGCAACTATCACCTAATTTAAAACCTAAATTATTAAATTCTTCTATAGTTATATTTATATTAGCTGCTAAAAACTTTTCATCTTTAGATATACTTAAATTAGTAATAGATATTACTTTATTTTCATTACAAGAAAATAAAGATAACGTAACTAATCCTGTCATTAATATTTTTTTATTTCTTAAATGTTGTTTCATACTAATTACCATTTAACCTTTTTATCAATTTTAATTTTATATTAAATGGTGTTTGTTAAGCAATAATTTAGTAAATACA
>CAVKZO010000013.1:0-28981 GCA_963661135.1 Lachnospiraceae bacterium
AAACTACTGGTGAGATAAGATGTTCTAAACGTCTCACATCAATTGAAAGCTAACAATTAAGGTTAGGTATTTCCCCATTTATTATTATGGCTACAGATTCAATCATATTAATTTTATTGAATTCTTGTTTAAAGATGTATGGAGGAGATAAAGGAGATTTTTATATTGAAGTAGCTACGATTGTCCAAGCCTTCATGACTTTAATAACTGGTCCTTTATTAGGAATTAGTAGTGGAACTCAACCGGTATTAGGATATAATTATGGTGCTAAGAATAAAGATTTAATAATAAAAGCAGAAAAGCAAATATTAATTTTTTGCTTAATCTTTACTACAATTTGCTTTGCTTTATCTTTTTTAGTTGCTAGACCATTTTCAATTATGTTTGTAGGAATAGGAAAAGATAGCGTAAATAACGAACTAATTGACGATGCTACTAAATTTATTTTTTATTATATGATAGGGATTATACCTTTATCTTTTCAATATGCTTTTGTTGATGGTTTGACAGGATTAGGGTTAGCAAAATATTCTATTTGGCTATCATTAATTAGAAAGATTGGTTTATTTATACCTGCTTTATTTTTGTTGCCTTTAATAACAAAAGATGTGACTACAGCGTTTTTTGCAGAACCAATTTGCGATGTTGGTAGTGCTATAATCACATCTATTTCGTATTTAATTATTTTGCCAAGGGTATTAAAAAGAATTGAGAAATAATAGTGTTTTTTATTTTTCAATAGCTTTAATATAATAGACTCTACTTCCGAAATCTCCTAAAACTCTAACATCTTCATTAAAGCCTGTTCCGCACCACTGATTTTTAAGTTTTAAAGCACCAGCCAATAATGCAGAACCGCTTATTTCATATTCTTCTTTTTCTCCGCTCATTGTTTTTCTATTAGCAATTGCGTTGACTAAAGCACCTCTTTCATCGATTTTAAACGGTAAAACCATATTGATTAATCCGCCAAATAGATGAATATTGTGTTCGTGAGGTAAAACTTCAAATTTATACATTAAATTTGGATCTAAACCATATAATTTAATCTCATCTATAGAAGGATTCATCTTTTGAAGCGAATTATAATAACCTAATATTGCTTCTTTTTTGTCTTTGCTTACTATTAACCATAAAGCATAACCAGATTTTTTAATATCTTTAAGTTGATAGAAATTTCCTTCTGCTATTAATTTGTGGTGTTCTTTATAAAAAGATAATGATTTCTCAATTGATTTTGTTTCAACAGGTCTTAATAAAGATAAATCTAATTCAAAACCTAATGAGCCAAACATAGCAACATTGAATCTAGTTTCTAATGGAGTATTTCTTAAAACACTATGTGAAGGTGAAGTACTTATGTGATTAGATAAAGTCTTTAATGGGTAAGCTAAGGCATAACCGCTTTGAATGCTTATTCTTTCATATGCATCAGTATCATCGCTTGTCCAAATTTGATCGAAATATCTAAGTATTCCTAAATCAAATCTGTTTCCTCCGCTTGCACATCCTTCAAAATAAATATTAGGATGTTTTAAGATTATTTCATCAAAAATATGATAGAGTCCTACAATGTATCTATGGAACATTTCTCCACCATGATATATTGAACTAGATACATCACTCATATTTCTATTCATATCCCATTTAACATAGGAAATAGCATTGTTATCTAATATATAATTAACATTTTCGATTATATAATCTTGTACTTCTTTTTTTGTTAAATCTAATACTAATTGATGCCTTCCTTTTGATGGAGTTCTATTTGGATCTTTAATTGCCCAATCAGGATGAAGTTCATATAATTTAGAATCTTCATTTACCATTTCAGGTTCAAACCATAAGCCAAATTTAAGGTCCTTTTTATTAGTGTATTTTGAGATCCCTTCAAGTCCTGAATGTAATTTTTTCTTATTTACATCGTAATCTCCTAATCCTTTTGTGTCGTCTGTTCTTCTTCCGAACCATCCATCATCTAAAACGAACATGTCAAGTTTTAAGTCGCTTGCTTTTTTAATTATGGATTTAAGATTAGATTCTTTAAATTTCATATATGTTGCTTCCCAATTGTTAATTAAAATTGGAGACAACATATCTTTATGTTCTTCTTTTAAAATATGCTCATTGATAAAATTATGCATATTTTGGCTTGATCCATTAATTCCTTTATTAGAATAAGTCATCACAGCAAACGGAGACTCAAAAATTTCATTATTGTTTAATGTATATTTAAAGCAATAAGGGCTAATTCCTGTTTGAATTCTAGTTTTATTAAATGATGATTGTTCAACCATTTCATAGTGATTTGATGAATAAATTAAGTTAAATGAATATACATCACCATTATTGTAATTTGTTTCCTCTTCTTTTAATAAAAAGAATGGATTATGTCTACATGATGAATTTCCAGTTTTAGAATCATTTACATATATACCATGATCTAATTTAGTATAACTTTTTTGACCTTCAAATCCCCAACCTCCATAAAGTGAGATTAATTCAAAATTTTTACCAATCATCTCAAGTTGCATAGACATAACTTTATCTAAAATAATAGGGGATTTCATGTTGTTTTTGATAACTGTTCTTCTTAAAATAACGTCGTTATCAAAATCGACAACATAATGTAAATCTACATAAATTTCTTTTACCAAATCTTTAGTATGGATGATTAATTCTTTTAAATCACCATGTGGATTAGGCAAATTTGATATTGAAGTAAATTTATCATTAATTTCAT
The DNA here is from genome assembly GCA_963661135.1 of Lachnospiraceae bacterium. GTDB lineage: Bacteria > Bacillota_I > Bacilli_A > RFN20 > CAG-826 > Onthovivens. The sequence goes on from CAVKZO010000013.1 coordinate 2,744, forward strand.
AATTTTGATAAATTAAATCTAATATAAAGTTATTATCACTATCAATAATTATTGAAGGTTCTTTATAGTCTCCTTTTAAAGGTGTAGAAACTTCTAAAGAAAGTAAGTCTAAAATATAATTAAAATCATCTTCGGAATAATTTGTAGAAGTACCTGCGCCAGCACCATATTTTTCTTCAGCAAAATAGAATGATTCTTGATCTAATATTTTATTACCATAGTAACAATTTAATATATGGTTAAATTTAGATATTTTAATCAAATAAGATGTGTTTTTAGTATCTATTTTAAAGTAATCATTTATTTTCGTTATCATAAATTGTTGCTCTCTTTTTGTTTTCTTTCTTCAATTTCTCTAGTCATTTTCTTATACATCTCTTCATCGATTATATAGAATTTTTTAATCAATATAAACGCTACAACAAATAGAATTAAAGGAAGGATAGCAACACCTAATTTAAAGACTAAAACTTGCCGTGGTTCAACACTACTTACCAATGCGTTAGATTGAGCATTAACTTCATCAATTGATATTTCACCTAAAATATTTTGATTTTGTAAATTAGATATTTGAGTGATAACTCCCGATAATGAAGCAATAGCTAAGAATAAATATAAAATACCTTGTTCTATGGCACTAGCAAATTTGGTTGTTAAAGGTCTTAATGAGAAAATAACTGCTTCTTTTCTTTCGTTATATTTCCGTTCATTATATTCTATAGTATTAGTCATCATAATGACTAAAATTAAATAGAATAAACCTTGAGCAAAGAAGATTACTAAACCAATTAAGCATAAAGGTATTAAATACCATATATTTAAAGAATTATTAATAATTGGACTTGGACTTAAATAATTTCCGTTTCCGATTGGTAATCCATATACAAAGAAAGCTGCGTAACCTACAACTAAGGCAATAAAAGAAGCAACTATTAATTGATCTCTTGTAAATTTTTTAGTCAATAATGGGAATAAGAATTGAGAGAGGATATAACCTAATCCATATACTACTGTAAATATGGTCATAACATTTCCACCTATTGAGAAATTGACTGCAAAGTAGAAATAATTTAATCCAAGACCATTTAATATACTTGATCCTAAATAATAAGCAAATAAGATGATAAACATGACTCTAACTTGACTATTATTTTTAATAACGTTAAACATATCTTTAAATTTAGCAGGTTCATGTTTCTTTTCTTCTTCTAAATCACGTTTATGTTCTTTTAAGAATAAATATAAAATTATTTGAGTAACGATAAAAGCCAGTGAAACTACTATTGAAATCCACTTATAAACGCCATATCCTAAACTACCTGATAATACAGGTGCTAATCCTGCGACAGCAAATTGTCCTACAGAACAGAAGATAGACATTATTGTTGTAATTGCATTACGTTGTTTTTCTTCGCTTGTTAAACTTGGTAACATTCCCCAGTAAGCGATATCGTTCATTGTAAAAGTAATTCCCCATAATAAATAGAAGACACCAAACCAAGCGACATAACCCCATCCATATAATCCCGGAATTAAATCTGGTCCTAAAAATAATGCTAAAACGACGATGGAATTAGTAATACCACCAATTAAGATCCATGGTTTATATTTTCCTGTTTTAAAATGTGTTTTTTCAATGATAACACCCATAAATGGATCGTTTAAAGCGTCGAAAATTCTATAGCCGATGACAAGAGCACTAATAACTCCGTACATGGCTAAGAATACAGCGTTTTGACTAGCTGCATCAACTCCTTTTGTTAAAACACCTGAATACTGGATGAAAGTAATTAAAAATAAAGAAACAAGTGTGTAAGCTGCATCACGAGCAACAGCTACAGTAGAGTATATCCACTTAGTTCTTTTTGGTACTTTATCACCTTCGTAAGTTTCACTAATACGCATTTTTATTCCCCTTTCTTATAATAAATACGAGTTTCATATGGTTTCAATATTTCATTATCATTATTTAAATAATTAGATAATAATAAATTATATCCTTTATATTTATTTAGTAATTTTGTCTTTACATTTTTCTTTGTAAAATTAGAAATCATTATTAAATCCTCATTATTTTCTTTTCTTAAATATGCAAATATCTTATTTGAATGAGGTAATAAATCTATATATTTTCCTACTTTAACTATTGGATACTCCTTTTTTATTTGTATTAATTTTTTATAATAATTATATATAGAATCTTCATCATTTATAGAATCTTTAACATTAATAAATTCTTTATTTTTATTTATTTGAATCCAAGGTTTAGTGGTGGAAAAACCAGCAAATTCAGTTTCGTCCCATTGCATAGGAGTTCTAGCGTTATCTCTAGATTCTCTAAATAAAGAATTTTTTAATATAGGTCTTAAGATCGGTACTTTCTTTTCTAGATTATAAATATTATGTGTTTCTACATCTTTAAAATCATCTATATTTCTAAAGTCACCATTTGTCATACCAATCTCTTGACCTTGATAGATAAATGGTGTTCCCTGCATTAAAAAATATGTAGATGCTAACATTTTTGCTGATATTACTCTATATTCAGGTGAGTTTTCTGTATTGAATCTTCCTGTCGATCTTCTTTGGTCATGATTTTCGATAAATAAAGAATTCCAGCCTTTTTGATACATTCCATCTTGCCATTTTTTAAACGTTTTCTTGAATCTTTTTAAATTAAATTTTCTTTCAATCCATTTAATTCCAAAATAATTATCTACATTTGTATGATCGAAATTAAAAACCATAGATAGTTCTTCTCTAGAAGGAAGAACTAAATCTTGAGCTTCTTTTAAAGTTGATAAAACAGTTTCTCCTACGGTCATACAATCGTAATTTGAATATACATCTAAATATAATTCATGTAAAAATTCATGTAATCTAGGACCATTAACAAAAGCGTCTTTACCTGTTAAAGCAATCTTAGGGAATCTAGATTTAAAATCTTGTTTTTTGCTAATTAAAGTTATTACATCGCATCTAAAACCATCTACACCCATATCTAAATAAAATTTAAGAATATCTTTAACTTCTTTTCTCACTTCTTCATTTTCCCAATTTAAGTCAGGTTGACCTTTTGCAAATAAATGCAAGTAGTAATAAGGCGAGTTTTCTACTCTAGTCCATGTTGATTCTCCAAAAAAACCTGTCCAGTTATTAGGTGGTTTTTTATAGTTTTTTCCTTTTCCTTTTTTAAAATAATAGTAATTTCTATATTTAGAATTTGGATCCTTTAAAGCTTCTTGAAACCATTTATGTTGGCTTGAAGTATGATTTACGACTAGATCCATAATTAAGCGAATCCCTCTTTTATGGAACTCATCAATCAATCTTTTTAAATCATCCATTGTACCAAAAGGTTTATATATATTTTTATAATCGCTAATATCGTATCCATTATCTTCTTGTGGAGAATCATAAATTGGAGATAACCAAATACAATTTATGCCTAATTCCTTTAAATAATCAGCTTTTTCAATGATTCCATTAATATCGCCCATGCCATCATTATTAGAATCTTTGAAAGATCTAGGATAAATTTGATAGATTATTGCATTTTTATACCAGTTTGTTTGTTTCATATTTTTTAAATCACTAAAAAAATTATAAATCTTTTTTATAAATATAGAAAACAAAAAGTTTAAGTATTTAAATGTAATTAGGTTATAATTATAAATTAGAGGTAGAAATATGAAACAACAATTAAATTATTCATGGTATTTTATTGAAGGGTATAATGACACTTATTTAAAAAAGATTCCAACTTTGGCTGAAGAAGTAGATATACCTCATTCGGTTAAAATACTACCATATAATCATTTCACAGAATTAGATTATCAAGGTGTATATACATACTTTAAAAAGTTTGATTGTGAAAATTTCGATGAGGATTTCGTATCGATTTTAAGATTTAATGGCTTTATGGTAAATGCTAAAATCTATTTAAATGATGCGTATTTAGGTGAATATGTCTCTGGCTATATTCCTGTTGAAATCGATGTCTCTAAAGTTATTAAAAAAAGAGGTAATTACTTAATTGTTGTATTGTCAACTATTGAAAATAAAGATGTTCCACCTTTTGGAAATGTTGTTGATTACATGACTTTTGGAGGAATTTATAGGGGTGTAGAATTAATTCAACATGTCGATAAAAAATATATTGTAAAAACTCTTGTTAACGCTAATAAAAACGGTGAAGTAAATATTAAAAATTTATTGTCAGATTCTGAAATTCCATATGATTTATCGTATGAAATTTATTTAAATGACAATTTAATCTATAAGACAAATAAAGATAAATTTGAAATTGAAAACGCTCAACTTTGGACTTTAAAAAACCCAGTTTTATATACTTTAAAAGCAATTTTAAAAACAAGTAAAGGTATTGATGAATATGTGACAAAATTTGGTTTTAGAACTGCTGAATTTAAAAAAAATGGTTTTTATTTAAATGGAAAGAAAGAAAAATTGATTGGTTTAAATCGTCATCAATCTTATCCATATATTGGATATGCTGCTACTAAATCTTTACAAGAAGATGATGCAAATATTTTAAAAGAAGCTGCAGGAATCAATGTTGTTAGAACCTCTCATTATCCTCAAGATGAAGCATTTTTATCTAGATGTGATGAAATTGGTTTATTAGTATTAGATGAAATTCCTGGTTGGCAATATCTTTCTAAAGATGAAAAATGGAGAAATCAACATTATAAAAATGTATATGAAATGGTAAAAGAAGACTATAACCATCCATCAGTAATAGCTCATGGAGTTAGAGTTGATGAATCTCAAGATGATCATGAATTATATCAAAAAAGTAATGAAATAGCGCATGAATTAGATCCTTATAGACAAACTCTAGGTGTTAGAAATTTTAAAGATAGTGAATGTTTAGAAGATATTTATGCATATAATGATTTTAGTTGTGAAAATATAAGTCATGGATTAGATGATCCAAAAACAATTAAAAAGGGAGAAAAACCATATTTAGTAAGTGAATGTAATGGACATATGTTTCCAACAAAATCTTTTGATAACGAAACAAGAAGAATTGAACATGCATTACATCATGCTAAAACTATTAATGATGCATTCAAATATGATGATATATCAGCAATTATAGGATGGTGTGCGTTTGATTACAATACACATAAAGATTTTGGAAGTGGTGATAGGATTTGCTATCATGGAGTTTTCGATATATTTAGAAATAGAAAATACGCTTCATATGTTTATCAATCTCAATCAGATGATAAACCTGTAATGAAAGTATTATGTTCGTTTAATCAAGGTGATTTTGATGCATCTATTTATAGACGTATATTTGTAGCTACAAACTTAGATTATATAGAGTTATATAAAGGTGGTGAATTTGTTAAAAAATATGTGGCAAAACATAATGAATTTGAAAATATGAAGCATCCATTAATAGAAATTGATGACTTGGTTGGAGAAACTTTTTCTGATTTAAGATTTTCAGAAAAAGATAGAAAAACAATGTCTAAATTATTAACTAAAGTTGCCTTCTTTGGATTGAATAATATAAGTCTTATAGACAAAGCAATAGTTGGAAAAATGATGCTCAAATATCACTTAAAATATCCAGATTTAGTAGAAATATTTAATACATATGTTGTCAATTGGGGTGGAGAAGCAAAAACATACGAATTTAAAGGATATAAAAATGGTAAAGTAATAAAAACTGAAACATTTGGGCCAGCATTTAAAAATATCTTAGATATTCAAATGTCAAAAGGTGAATTAGTCAATGCTGATACATATGATATGTTAAGAGTTAGTTTAAGGCATATTGATGAAAATAATCATGTATTTAACTATTCTTTTTTACCAATCAAGTTAGAAACTAAAGGACCAATTGAAATTATGGGACCTAAAGAATTTTCTTTAATTGGTGGTCAAATATCTTTCTATGTTAGAAGTTTAAATAAAAAAGGAGAAGGTATAATTAGCATCTCTTCTCCTATTTTGAATACAAAACTTACAATTAAAGTTAGTTAGTAGTTCCTTTAAAAATTAATGAAGCGTTAGAATAACTTACTGTTCCGTCTTCGCTTGTAATATCTATACGTAAATTAACTGCTCCTTTTGGCATAGTTAAAGTTTTTGTGTATGTTGCATAATCAAGTGAATTAATATTTATTATTTCTTTTGAAAGCGTAATATTACCACCATCTTTATAGTAAATTTCAATATTACCAACAGATGATGTATCTTTTAATTTTGCATCAATTGATAATTCGTATTGATATCCTTCATAAGCTCCACCGATATTTTGATTAATATATTCACCGTGATATTTGCTTGTAGAACCGCTTAATGCAGTTAATTCAATAGAATTTGATGAAGAAACGGATCCTTCGTTGTTAAATTTAAATGCCCCTTTACTAGAGGTATCGACTTTCCAACCATAATAATCATCTTTTGAATAGAGTGAAGTTTTCTTAAAGTCACCATTTGAAAATTTATTAATATTTTTAATTTCTGAATAATCAATTGTTTTAATACCTAATGATGAAGGAACACTCTTTGTATATTGAGTATATGATCTACAATTTTCGCTATATTGATTATCATCAAAAGCAGTGTAACTAATATTTTTAATAAGCATATAATCTGTATCAAATAATGAATCACCTGCCCAACTAGGTAACCATAAGCCTATCCAAAGAGGCATTTGATCTTCTGGAACAGCTGCACCAGTAATAGATGTTACAAAGACTTCATCAACAAACCAATCTATTCTTCTTTCACCAGTATCTTCATAATCAGTATACCAATCAAATGTATATTTATGCATTTTTCCATCGTTAAAAAGGAGTTGATTTTCTAAAGACATATTTTTTGTTTCTTTAGTTGTGTGTGTTGTCCAAGTTGTACACCATTCGTTAGTGTATTGTCCGCCACCTCCAATTTCAATATCGATTTCGTTTTGTGAAGTTGCTTCATTTCCAGTAGTGGAGCAATATGTCCAAAAAGCACTACATCCCCCAAACCTAGGAAATGATGCCATTGTAATTTCAAATCTTCCAGGACCTAAATGATCTTTAGTAATCAACACAGCTCCTTCGGGTTTATTTTTTGTAGAAGCGTCTTCCTCGTTATATCTTCCTCTACCTTTAATAGCTAATAATTTGTTGTTATTTTCATCAACTGTATAGAATAAATTTCTGCTTCTAACTCCGTTATGAGGTTGTGTGCTTCCAGCATCCCAAACTCCATCAATTGAATAAAACTTATCATCGCTAATTCCATTGGTAAATGATTCGTTTATATTGTTTTTATTACTATTGTCTAATGAATTTCTTTCTTCAATTTTTGAATAGTAAGTAGGATCTGTGTCTGGAGTGTACTCTTTAACATCTACATTTGTATTTTGACATCCAACAACAGATAAAATTATTAGTGGACTTAAAAATAAATAATTTAATTTTTTCATATTCAACCTCATTTTAGGAAATCGATTTCCTAAATTAAAAACTATCATAAAAAGACTATTTTTACAATAACAAAAGTTGAAAAAACGAAAGCGCTTACATTTTTTCTTGATATATTCTATACGATTTGATATATTTAAATTAGAAAAGTTAGGAAACCGATTTCCTAAAATTGAGGTAATAGACTATATGAAGAAAAAATTAATTTTTGCATCACTATCTGTTTTAACAATCGCAACAGGGTTATTAGCATCTTGTGGAGGCACTACAAGAACAGATTCTGATGAATTGTTTGTTTGTGTTTATGACGGTGGTTATGGTAGAGAATGGATCGATCAAATCGCTAGTGATTACGAAGCAAAAACTGGTATAAAAGTTAATGTTACAATGGATACATCAGTTCTTGATAGACTTGAATCTCAATTAAGAGATGGATCTGATTACGATATCTTCATGTCTCATGATATTAACTGGAAAAGCTTTGCTGCTAGTGGATATTTAGCAAATCTTGATGATTTATATTCTTCTACAGTTGAAGGTACAGGAAAAACATTTGAACAAAGATTATCTTCAAGTGCTTTAAAAAATAGTAAAACTAGTGGAGAAGATGGATCTGAGCATTACTATAAAGTTTGTTACACCCAAGGAGCTGGTGGACTTGTTTATAATGTTGATTTATTTGAAAAGAACGGATGGAGCGTTCCTACAACTTACGATGAATTAGTCACATTATGTGAAACTATTTCTAATACAGAAATTCCTGATGGTGAAAGAGGTGAAACATATTCTCCTTTTGCATGGAGTGGATCAGATAGACAATATTATTGGGATTATTTAGTTTTCCCTTGGTGGTATGAACTTGCTGGAGAAGAAAAAGTAAATAAGATTCTTGAATATAAAGGTGATGATGGAAAATATTCTACAGGTTACGAAATGTATAATCCTTCAACAAATTATAAAGAATTTATTGAAGCTTATAATATGTGGTATAAACTTGTTGCTACATCAAAAGATTTTAACTCTATTGATAACGCATATTCAGGAAGCTTATTATCCGCTCAATCCGCATTTTATTCAGGAAAAGCAGCTATGATTCCTTATGGTCAATGGGCACAATACGAAATTTCGAATGCTAAAAAGAGTGAACTTGGTTTTAAAATTAAAATGATGAAGACTCCTAAAGCTAAAGCAAGTTCTTCAACTTATTATAACTACAATGTCGGATTTGGAGATTCGATGATTATTCCAAGCAATTCTCCTAGTGTTGAAAAAGCAAAAGACTTTTTAAGATATATGGCAACATATGATGCTTGTAAAACATTCGTTAAAAAATCACAAGGTGCTTTCTTAGCTTTTGATTATAGTGATATAAATTTAGAATTAACAAGTGATGATACATACATTCAATCAATCTATAGTTTATTAACTGAATGTAAAAACTTTAACCTTTTATCTAATAATGACATTACATATTGGAATACAAACACTGTTATGCCTTGGATTCAAAATGTTTATTATTATCAAAATGCATGCAGTAAACCTAGTGATTATACTCCAGAAATTGTTGGTAATAAAATTTATAGCGCAGCAAAAAGTGGATGGAGTAGTTGGCTTAGAAATGCTGGATTAAAAGACTAACATTTAATTATTTATATGAAATTCGTTCAAAGAAGAGGGGATATAGTTCCAAATATTAAAAGAAAAAAGAAGTGGATTAAAGGAAGCACTATCTTTGTTTTAGTGATGCTTGCTTATCCTGTCTTACAATTTTTAATCATGTGGTTTGGTGTTAATATCAACTCAATTCTTTTAACATTCCAATATCCTGTTAGAAACAAATTAACATTTGTCGGATGGGATCAATTATTTTATAACTACGAAACTTTATTTGAATCATTTAAGCTAGAGACTACTAGAAATATGTTTTTAACATCATTTTTATATATAATTGTCTCTTGTTTTATTACTTTACCTATAGCTTTATTCTTCTCTTATTTTATATTTAAAAAGATTTATGGAGCTGGATTTTTTAAGGTAATTTTCTATTTACCTTCAATCATTCCTTTAATTGTTTTAACTTTAGTTTTCAAATTAAGTTTTGATTCTAATGGTGGAATAATGAGTTCATTTTTAGGATTATTTGGTATATCTACTGCTGATATGTTTATAGGAACAAATGCTAGATGGGCAGTGTATTTCTTCTGTATTTGGGCAGGTATTGGATATGATGTTATTTTATTAACTGCTGGAATGAGTAGAATTCCTAGAGAAATATTAGAATCTGTAAAAATGGATGGAGTACCTCCAATTAAAGAGTTTTTCCATATTGTTATACCATTAACTTGGCCAACAATTACAACTTTATTCGTTTTAGGTATGATGAGCATGTTCAATGTATATCTTCAACCATTCTTCTTAACTAGCGGAACAAATGATACGATGACAATCGGATTACAAATTTATCAACAATCTCAAGGAGCTGGTGTCAATACTCCTGCTACATTAGGTTTATTCTGTTCTATAATTGGTGCTCCAATTATCGTAGGAACAAGAAATTTATTAAATAGATGCTTTAAGGATGTGAACTATTAATATGAATATCGTTAAGAAACATTTTAAAAAGAAACAAGAAAGCTATAGACAAGAAAACTACTATAGAAGACATGATATTTTATATAAACGTCATGGTGGAGAAAAGGCATTATTTATCGTAATGTTTTCAATTTTTGTATTGTTTGCTATCTCTTTTATCTTTCCATTTTTATGGGTATTAGTTAATTCTTTTAAAGATGGTGCTGAATACACATCAAACTATATTGGTTTACCAAAGAATTGGACATTTGATAATTTTATTGATGCTTTCACATTTAAAGATGCTTCTACACATAATTTTACAATTTTCCAAATGTTAGGAATGTCTGTTATTATTGCAGGGCTGGGAACTATCGTAACCATTTTTACTTCTAGTTGTGCTGCATATGTTTTAGCTAAATATAAATTTCCAGGAAGAGGAATTATTTGGGGAGTAGTTATATTTAGTTTAATTGTACCAATCGTCGGATCTTTGCCTTCTCAAATTCAACTTATGAAAGCGATGGGATTAGATGGAACAATCATCGGTTGTATATTCCTATATTCTGGTGGATTCGGCATGAATTTCATGCTTTTATATAGCTTCTTTAAGTCTTTAAGCTGGACATATGTTGAAGCTGCTAGAATCGATGGAGCTAGTGATTTTAGAATATTCTTCCAAATTATAATTCCTATGGCAAAAGGTCCTATTGTTGCTATATCAGTTATTCAACTTATCGGTTTATGGAATGATTATTTAACTCCATCTATATATTTACCTAAAATGCCTACTATTGCAGTTGGATTAAAATATTTATCTGACACTATGGTTCAAAAAGCTAATTACACAATGCTTTTTGCAACTATTATTCTTACGTTACTGCCAATACTCATCGTATTTTTATGTTTCCAAAAAACAATTATGGAAAATACATCAGTTGGTGGTTTAAAAGGTTAATAAAGCGTTTTGCTTATTAAATACATTTCTTAGAAAAAAATAATAATATAGGAGGAAAAGAAATGAAAAAGAAAATTATACCTGTAGTTGCTCTTGCGAGTTGCTTATTAATTGGAGGCGGAGTATTTGTTACATCTTGCGATAATACACAAGACACAAAAAAGACTGGAACAGTTGTCGTTTCAACTGATAATCATGGTACAGTCGTAGCTAGTAAAACTAGTGGAGAAGTTGGTGATGAGATAACTTTAACTGTCACACCTAATAGTGGATATGAATTAGACACATTAACACATAATGGTAGTGATATTAAATCTAGTAAAAAATTCACTTTAGTTGAAGGAGAAAATAAAGTTGTAGCTACATTTAAAGAAACTGCTACACCTACTCCAGCAACTTATACAGTATCTTATGAATCTAGTGAAAAATATACTGTTAGTGGATTAAAAGAAAATTATAATAAAGGTGAAGAAGTTTCATTTACTGTAACTGTTACAAGCGGTTATGAATTAGTTAGTGTTGTAGTAGATGGTGCTACATTAGAACCTGAAGATGGTAAATATTCATTTGTAATGCCTGGAGAAAATGTAACCCTTGTTATAACTGTTCAAGAAGAAACAAAATATACAGTTACTTATGAAGAAAGTAGTGATTATACAATTACTGAATTAGAAGCAAGCTATGTTGCTGGTGCTTCTGTATCGTTTAAAGTAACTGTTAACAATACAAGTAAAGTATTAAAAACAGTAAGTGCTAATGGAATTGCATTAACTGCTGATAGTGAAGGTAATTATACATTTACTATGCCTTCAAAAAATACAACTATCGTTGTTGAATTAAAGAATGCTATTCCTGAAGGTGCTACTGAAATGATATTTAAAGCCGAAACTGAATTAGCTGTTGATACATGGGCGTATTGGTATGCAGATTGGGAAGTTGCATGTAGTGTAAGTGATGCTTATGTAACAAAAGATAACGTAATTCATTATGATTTTAGTAATGTAATGGATGAAAAGATCAATTGGCATCATCAATTATTCTATAAAGATAGCACATTAGAAGCTGGTAAATATAAAGTTACAGCAAAGATTACTTCTACTGCAGCAGGAACAATTACATTAAACGGTTCTACAATTACTTTAATTGTCGGAGAAAATGATGTTGAAATTACATATAATCATCAAACAAAAGGTGGAACATCATTCTCATTGCAATGCTCTTTGTTAGGAACAGCTGCTCTTGATATTGCTAATTTAAAATATGAAGCAATTAAAGATGATATTCCAGATGGAGCCACTGCAATGCCTTGGGTAGAAGAACCAAATTTAGTTGCTGACACATGGTCATATTGGAACGCTAATTGGGATGCTGTTAAAAACGATCATAGTATTAATGCTGCTTATGTTACAAGTGATGGTACAGTTCATTTTGATTTTGTTGACACTAATCCATACGAAACTTGGTTAGAACAAATTTTCTATAAGAATAGTTCTTTACAAGTTGGAACAAAATATACAATGACATGTGTTATTACTTCTACAGCTGCTGGACAAATTACAATTAATGATAACGTATTAGATTTAGTTGTAGGTGACAATAATATCGAAGTTGATTTCACTCAAAGTGCAGCAACTACTGTAAAAATGTTAGTTTCAAAGTTAGGGACTGCTTGTATAGATATTAAGAATGTCAAATTTGAGGAATATATTGCTAAAGGTACAATTACTGAAGGTGATTTGCCAGATGGAGTTACATTAAATTATAAAATTGGTGAAGAAGATGCTTCATTAGATACAAAATACGCAGTTGGAACAGAAGTAACAGTTACATTAACTGATACAACTGATACTGTAGAAGATGTTCTTGTTAATAATATTTCAATTAAGAGTGGAGATGAATATAAATTCACTATCAAAGAAGGAACAAATAAAGTAACAGTTAAAATTAAAGGTGAAACTGTTGTAACAAAAGAACTTCCTATTATTGAAAAAGGCAATCAATCTACAAAGATTGATGGCGCTGGTATTTGGATTTATTTAGATAATAGTGAGCTCGGAATTACTGGTGCTAATGTTACTGAATTTACTGTTGCAACTGAAGTTACATGTAAAACAGGTAGTGGTGATGATTTTGATGTATCTGTAACTAATAAACAATTTGATGATTATGGTACAAATACAGTTAGACTTTACATTACATTAGATAAAGGACCAGGTGCTGATTATAAAACTACTGTTAAAATTACTTTAACTCACGGAGATGATGTTTATGAAAAAACAACATCATTTACTGGATCAAAATGGGATGATGCAACTCCTGTTGTTGAGCCAACGACATATACAGAAGTTGCAGCTTTAACTCAAGGAAGTAGCGCTACAAGATTTGAAGGTGCTGGATGTTGGTTATGGGTATCTACAGATGCTGTAGGTATGACAGCAGAAAATTCAAGTAATTATTCTTATGTCAAAGCTGAAATTGATATGAAAGATACGGGTGGAGTTGCTACAAGTGCTGCAGTTAATGACGTAATTATTTCAGATCATAACTTTAGTGAAAAATATTTTAGACTTTATGCAACATGTAATATGGCTCCAGTTGATGGATGGACAACAACAATAGCTGTCTATATTTCAAATGGTGCTGGCGTTGGTTATAAAGTAACTGCTAGTTTTAGTGGAACTTCATTAGTTACTACAGCTGCTTAATTAATAAAAAGAATAAGGATTTAGTATTAAATTTGCTGAATCCTTTATATAAAAAAGAAGGAGAAACAAATATGAAAACAAGAAAGATATTATCAGCTTCCGCATTAGTTTGCTTTAGTATGATTAGTGGATTAACTAGTTGTAATGACGGAGGAAATTCTGGACAAGTTGATGAAGATAGAATTACTATTACAGGTTTAAATAGTGCTGAAGTAGGTTCTACTGTTCAATTAACCGCAACAGTTAAAAATGATAATACTAGAGAAGGTGTATCTTGGAGTAGTAGTGATTCTACTATTGCCACAGTTGATCAAGATGGACTTGTTACAGCTATTGCTGCTGGAAGCTGCAAAATTATCGCTACTTTAGTTGGTGATAGTTCTGTTTCTAAAGAATTTGATTTTACTGTAACTCCTTCTACAGAACCTAGCGTCTCAATTGTTGTTAGTAAAAATATGGCTTCAGTTGGTGAAACAATTACATTAGAAGCAAATGTATATAATCCTAAAAATAAAGTATTAACTTACTCTTGGAAAACAAGTAATGGTGTCGGTGTCATTAAAGATGCTAAAAAAGCTACTGCTTCAATTAGTTCGAGCATAGTTGGTGATGAAATAGTTACTTTAACTGTTCAAGTTGGTCAAACACCTTTAGTATCTACTGTTTCATTATATTTTAAAGATAATTATGCAACTGGATATACTGAAATTGAATCTGCTGATACATTTAAATCTACTTTTTTAACTAGTGGGGCAGATGCAAGTGGAAAATATTGTTTAACAAATAATATCGATTTAGGTGGATTAAAAGTAAATGGAGCTACATTAAAGAATAAATTAAGTGGTACATTAGACGGAAGAGGGTATACTATTTCTAATTTTGAAGTCGTTGGAAATTTAGATGATGGCTATTATCCAAATACAGGATTATTTTCAGAAATTAGTGGAACTTTAAGAAATTTATCTTTAGTAGGTACATTTAATAAAGAAGGAATCGGATGGGGTTCTAGTATATTAGCTAATACTTTAAGTGGTACTGTCACAAATTGTTCAATCGATGTTACAAGCAATTACAATCAAGGAAGTGATGAATGGTTCCCATTTGCTGGTGCTATTTGCGGCGTTTTACAAGCAACGGGAAAAATTACTAATAATGTTGTTAATGTAACTGGAGAAGGACAAGGTGGAGTTATGGCAATCGCTGCTTATCCAGCTGGTGGAGTAAGTGAAAAAGGAACAACAACAGCACAAACATTTACAGTAAGTGGAGTTTATACAAATCAATCAAGTGCAGCTTCATTTGGTAGTGCTTGGGAATGGGGTGGACCTATTACAATTGCAACAGATTGTGAAACTGAATTAGTATTTAGCAGTACTGAAGCATCAGTTTATGCAACATTAAATAATAATTTATGGAATTTAGTTGATAACCAAATTCCAACATTAAAAACCTTATAAATTAAAATAAAGGAGTTTTAGTATATGAAAAAACATATTATTTTATTAAGTATTTTATCATTAATGAGTTTAAGTGGGATCACTAGTTGCGGAGGAAATAGTTTAGCAAGTAGTGATACGATATATACTAAAACTCCTATTTTTGATTTAAGTAATCCTGAAGATGTTTTAAGTGTAAAAACTGAGATTAATGGCAATATTACTTCTATTAAATGTGGTAGAGTCAATATTGAAACATATTCTTATACTGATGGAGTTTTGAATCTTAAAGGTGATGAAGTTAAAGCTATTCCTGCTGGGGAAAAGACTTTAACAGTAAAAACAGATAAGAAAACATATAGTATTTCAATAATGATTTGTACAAAAGTCATTAAAACAGCTCAAGAATTTCAAGATATTAATAATAACCTAACTGGTGTATATGTTTTAGGTAATGATATCGATTTATCTACTATTTCAAATTTTGAACCATTAGGATATTTTTATACTGAAACCGATACACACAATGCATATTTCCATGGTATTTTAGATGGAAATGGATACACAATTAAAAATGCCAAAGTTAACTATTCTAGTGATACAACATCTAATAAATCAAACTATGAAGGAAATTATTCATTTACTAACGCTGCTCATCAACAGGGAGATAATATTGGTATATTCCAAATTATTGGATCCAGTGGGATCGTTAGAAATGTAGTATTTAAAGATTGTACAGTTAACGCTAGAACAATCGGTGGAATTATCGCAGGTAATTGTTCTGGTACTATCGAAAATTGTGTAATTGATGGTGGTGCAGTTAATATATCTACTCACTTTTGGGATGATGATTGCAATGTTGGTGGAATCGCAGGAATTTGTGCTGGAAGTGGTGTAATTAATAACGTAATTTCAACAGCTAAAGCTACGATTACTGGGCAATATGTTGATTGGAGTGAAGAATATGTTGGTCAAATTGCTACAGGTGGAGAACATGAAAATGATTCTGATCCTTATTGGACATTCTGGGGAGCTGATAAAGTAAAAACAGGCTCAACTTTAAAATTAACTGACTCTAATGGGCATAATACTAATGGAGTATATAGTGGTGTTGGAAAATGTTGGGGAAGCGTATCTAATTCTTACTCTTTAAGTTATGATGTCGTTCCATATAATGGAAATAAAAGAAGTGTAGATTTTGGTCAAACACACTTAGCAGAAAATAAAAAAGAAAGCGGTGATAGCGATATGGGTCAATTAAATAATTGCTTTACTAAAACAGTTACAGAATTAAAAGATTCATCATTATATAGCTCATATGATTTAGATGTATGGAATGTTACTAACGGCAAGATTCCAAATATTAAAGCAATCTATCCTACATTAGCAAAGTAATTTTAGAAAGGTAAACGTTTATGGTTAAATATTATTTTAAAAGAAATAGTTTTATTGTTGAAGATTATCTTCACGCTTCATTGTTTTCTTCATTTCTTCCTGCTGTTGCTGGTGTAAAAGGTAAACCTTTATGGGCATTTTATAACAATAGAGGTCAAGCTATGGGTGGATTTGGAGTTAATAATAAAGAGACTCCTATCACTCCTTTTGATAGCGCTAATTTATGCTACCAAAATATAGCATTAAAATCTTTTAGAACATTTATTAAAATTAATGGTGTATTTAAAGAAGCTTTTAAGGAAGATTCTTTAAATACAAAAATGATAATTAATCCTTCTAATATATCTTTAATTGAAGAAACTGATGAATATATTATTGAAGTTACATATTCTACAATTTCAAATAGAGATTATGCAGGACTTATTAGAAAGGTTGAATTACAATCTAAATTAGTTGGAGAAAATAAATTTGAAATCTGTGATGGATTACCTATATTTTTCCCACACGGATTATCAAATTTTTGCTATAAAGAATTAGTTTCTTTAATGGCTGCGTATTGCCAAGTATTTGGTTTAGAAACTAAAATGCCATTTGTTAAATTTAAAACTTCAACTGGAGATTGTTCAATCGTTAGTGAAGTAAAAGATGGTAATGCTTTTGTATCGATTGATGAAAATAATTGTAGATTAAATAATATTATCGATTTATATAATGTTTTTGATGAAGATGATTCTTTAATTAAACCATTAAATTTTATTAGAAAAGATGTTAAAACTTTAGAAAAAGAAGATCAACAAACAGAAAATAAATTACCTTGTGCATTCTCTTTAAGTGAAAAGAAATTAAAAAGAGATGAGAAAACATCTATTTATTCAATTTACGGATATTTTGATTCACAAGATAAATTTGTTGAGTCTTTAGGAGAAATTAAAGTTGATGATATTGAATCAATGATCGAAGAAACTAAAGCTTTAATTGATGATTTATTATCTCCAATCGAAGTAAAAACAAATTTACCAATTTTTGATTTATATGCAAAACAATCATTATTAGATAATTCTTTAAGAGGTGGATTCCCTATTAGTTTAACTAATGATGAAAATAATACATATTACGTATATTCAAGAAAACACGGAGATATGGAAAGGGATTACAACTCATTCCAAATTCCATCAAATTATTATTCATCAGGACCAGGTAATTTTAGGGATGTTCTTCAAAATAGAAGAAGCGATTTATATTTGTATCCATTTGTTAAAGATTACAATATTAAAACTTTCTTTAATCTAATTCAAATCGATGGACAAAACCCATTAAATGTCTCTCCAAATTACTTTACATTAAATGGAGATTATAATGAAGATTGTTTAGAAAAAGAATTTATTTTAAAACTTAAAAAAGGATATTACCCTTCAGAATTATATGCTCATTTAAAAGATGTAATTTGCGAATGTTGTATAGATAGAATCTTTGAAGATATCATTAATAATTCTACTCAACATACAAAAGCTAATTTTGCAGAAGGATATTGGGTTGATCACTGGACATATCTAGTTGATTTACTTGAAAACTATAGAAGTATTTATCCAGATAAAGTAAATGAATTATTATTAGAAGATGGCTATAAATATTTCTATTCTTTAGTCTATGTTGAACCAAGAAGTGAAAAATATTCTTTTGTTAAAGAAAATACAATTAGACAATATGGTGCAATCGACTTAAAGAAATTAAAAGAAGAATGTGAAAAATATGGCTTAGATATTACTAAAACATATTGGTTAAAAGATAAAAATAATGAGGAAATCACTACAAATTTATTAACTAAGATATTTAATTTAATATTAGTTAAATTCTCAACTTTAGATAACCAACAAATGGGAATCGAAATGGAATGTGAAAAACCTGGATGGAACGATGCGATGAATGGACTCCCAGGAATGTTTGCTAGTGGAATGAGTGAAACTGTTGAATTATTACGAATTGTAAATTTCTTATTGGATGAAAAATCATATGTAAAAACTAACTCAATTTCATTATTAAAAGAACAAAGCGAGTTATATAATGAAGTCAATAAACATGTAGATTTATTATTATCTAATAAAGAAGATTCTTTTACATATTGGGATAATGTTACTAGTGCTAGAGAAAAATTAAGAAAAGAATCTCACTATAATGTTAGTGGTGAATTAGTCGATGTTGATTTGACTAATATCTATTCATTATTAAATAAGATAAAAGAAATTCTTTCTAATGGTATTAAAAGAGCTAAAGAAATTTTTGATGGTGTTTTACCAAGTTATTTAGTTTATAACGTAAATAAATATGAAATATTAGATAAAGTTAATCATTTAGGATATAAAGTAGTTAAAGCTAAATCTTTTGAATTAGTAAAGATTCCATTATTCTTAGAGGCTAGTGCTAGAAGCTACAAATTAGGAAAAGAATTTGCAGATAAAGAAGAATATTTAAAGATTAAAGAAACTGGAGTTTACGATAAAAAATTAAAGATTTATAAAACTTGTGCTCCAATTGACGATGCTCCTTTTGAAATAGGTAGGGTCCACGCTTTTACTAAAGGATGGTTAGAAAGAGAATGTGATTTCTTACATATGACATATAAATATTTATTAGGTTTATTAAAGAATGGTTTATATGAAGAATATTATGATGAAATAAAACATAATTTAGTATGTTTTATGGATCCTGAAGTTTATAAAAGAAGTCCAATAGAAAATTCTAGCTTCATTGTTCCAACATGCAACCCAGATAAGAAATTATGGGGAAAAGGATATTTTGCTAGATTAACTGGTGCTAATGCTGAATTCTTAGATATGTTATTTACCATGTTTGTCGGTAAAGATTTATTTATCGTAGAAAACGATGAATTGAAATTAAATATTAAACCAGTTTTATCTAAAGAATTCTTCATCGATGGAAAAGCTAGTATTAAGTTATTTGATAAAGTTACTATAGAAATAGTAAATGAAAATAACATTAATGCTTATGAAGCTAAAGAAATTCAATATGAAATTGAAGGTAAATTATATAAAGAAGTTAAAGGAGAACTTGCAAATAAAATAAGAGATGGAAAGATTTCTAAAGTTGTTTGTATCATTAAATAATTATGAATAGATTTGTTGCGTTTTTATCTACATCTTTAATTGCTTTATCAGTATCAAGTTGTAATATTTCTAATCAAAGTAATAAAGAAATAGAAGTATTTATTTCTACTTTACCATTAAATAACACAATTTATGTTGGTGAAAATTTTAAATTAGAAGCAAGTTGCTTAAATACTGATAATCAAAATATTATATGGGAAAGTAAAAATACTAATGTTGTTACTATTTCTTCTGATGGAGTAATTGAAGGCATTGCTCCTGGAAAAGGAATGATTTATGCAATTAGCGAAGAAGATGATACTAAATCTGTCGGTTTAAATGTTACTGTAAAAGAAGTCGATCCTTACGAAAATATATCTGTTAGTTTTGTAACTAAGATTGATACTATTTACGTTGGTGAAAATAGACAAACTGTAGCTACAGTTAAAAATGATATTGATAATGCTGGTGTAAATTATTCTAGTAGCGATACTAGCGTTGCTACAATCGATGAAAATGGTATTATTAAAGCTAAAAAAGTAGGAACTACTACAATTAGAGCTACTAGTATTTCAAATAATAAAAAATTTGATGAATTTACATTAAAAGTTACTGAAAATACATTAAATGACATTATTGTTAATATTGATGAAAGTAGTGCAATAGCTACTTTGGGAGTAGATGAAACACATACATTAACTGCGACAGTTTTAAACTATAATTCAGATTCAACCGTATGGTGGAAGAGTAGCGATAGCAGTATTATTTCAGTTACTAATAAAGGTGTCGTTAAAGGAATAAAAGAAGGTAGTGCTACAATCACTGCAGCATCTAATGAAGATAGAAGTAAGACGGCTTCTTTAGTTATTACATGTACTGCTGCAATTCATGGATATAAATTAGTTTGGGAAGATGATTTTAATGGAACTTCTTTAAACGAAAATTATTGGAATTACCAAATTGGAAATGGTGAACTTTACGGAAATATCGGTTGGGGAAATAGCGAACAACAATATTATAGAAAAGAGAATGTTTCAGTTAAGGATGGTGACTTAGTTATAACAGCAAAAAGAGAAGATTATAATGGTTATAAATATACTAGTGCACGTATAAGAACTAATGGAAAAGTTGCTAAGACTTACGGAAGAGTTGAAGCTAGAATTAAATTACCTAAAGGTCAAGGCTTATGGCCTGCATTTTGGTTATTACCTGATACTTCTACTTATGGAGGATGGCCAAATAGTGGTGAAATAGATATTATGGAAGCTAAAGGTAGATTATTATATGAATCTAGCGGAGCATTACATTATGCTACAGAAAGTGGTGGTCATAAATACGATACTGGAACAAACTATTTTGGCGATAACGAACAGATTACTGATTATCATATTTACGCAGTTGAATGGGATGAAAATGAATTTAGATGGTTTGTTGATGATAATCAATTCTTAACAGTTTCAAGTTGGTCAATAGCAGGAAAATCAAGTTCAAATACATCACCATTTGACACAAACTTCCATATATTATTTAATATGGCTTGTGGTGGACATTTTGATGGATATAGAAATCCAATTGATAGTGATTTACCTGCTGAAATGCGTGTAGATTACGTTAGATGGTATCAAAAATAAAATAAAGGAGAAAAAGTATGGCCTTAACAAAAGACGAAAAAGCTTTAAGAAAAGCAGAACTTAAAGAAGAAAATAAAAGAAAAGAAGCTGAAGAAAAATTATTAGAGAAAAAAAGAGAAGAAGTTTATAAAGAGATGATGAAATATGAGAAAGCTCATAAAAAAGAAGCTAAAATAGCTCCAAAAGATTCTTATATTTCCCTTCAACATATTAACAAAATTTATTCAAATAGAGTTCAAGCTGTTTTTGATTTTTCGTTAGAAATTAAAAAACATGATTTTATCGTCTTTGTTGGTCCATCAGGATGTGGAAAATCAACAACATTAAGAATGATTGCTGGGCTAGAAGATATCACTAGTGGTGATTTATATATCGATGGGGTTTATGCAAATGAAGTAGAACCTAAAGATAGAGATATTTCTATGGTTTTCCAAAGCTATGCTTTATATCCTCATATGACTGTTTATAATAACTTAGCATTTGGTCTTAAAATGAGGCATGTTCCAAAAGAAGAAATTGATGAACGTGTTCATAGAGCTGCAAAAATTCTTGAAATCGAACAATATTTAGATAGAAAACCAAGAGCATTATCTGGAGGACAATGTCAACGTGTTGCATTAGGAAGAGCTATAGTTAGAAATAGTAAAGTTTTCTTAATGGATGAACCTTTAAGTAATCTCGACGCTAAACTTAGAGTACAAATGAGAAGTGAAATTGTTAAGTTACATGAAGAATTAGGTTCTACTACAATTTACGTTACTCACGATCAAACAGAAGCTATGACGATGGCTACAAAAATTGTCGTATTAAAAGATGGTTATATCCAACAAATTGGCACACCAAAAGAAATATATAATAAGCCAAGCAATGTTTTTGTTGCTACATTCATTGGTAGTCCTGCAATGAATATTTTACCTTGTGAATTACGTGATGGAACTATCGGACTTCAGAATGGTTATAGCATCGCTTTACCTAGCGATAAAGCTTCTCAAATTGAAGAATTTTATAAGAATGAAATTAAATTATGCAACGAAAATAATATACAAATCGATGAAGAAATTCAAAAGAAGAGAGAATCTTTATATTTAGAAAATAAGGAAATTAAAGATTTAAAATATAGATTGATAGATTGTCAAAAAGAATTAGAAGATATTTATGGTAGGTTAAATAAAGAAAAGACTGAATCTTTATTAAATGAAACTACTTTTAAATTAAATGAAGAACAAACATTTATTGATGAAATTAATAATCAACTTAATTTATCTACATCTTTCTTTGAAAAACGTGAAATTAAAAAAGAACTTAAATTAAGACTTAAAAAAGTTGAATTCTACAATAATAAGATTAATGAATTTACTAATGATCTTTTAAATTTGGACAATAGTGAATATATATCTAATGCTAATGAAAGAATAAATGCTTTAAATGAAGAAATTAAACAAATTGAAGAAAAATTAAACTCATTGAAAACATATGATCCTTTTGAAACCAAAGAAAATATATTAAAAGAATTTGAAGATAGAAAAACTAAAAACAATGAAAGAATTAAACATATTGAAAATATAATTGAAGGTAAAAAAGAAGAAGTATTATTTGGTATCAGACCTGAAGATATCGGTCAATATGGATTTAAAAATAATATTGTTAACGAAACAGAATATTTTGAAAATAATGTTGAAATAGCTGAGCTTTTAGGTAACGAATATTATGTTCATACCTTAATCGGAGAAAATAAATTAATTGCTAAAGTTAATGCAAATCAAGATATTAAACATGGTGATTTAATTAAGTTATCTTTTGATTTAGATAAAATTCATTTATTTGATAAAGAAACAAAGAAATTAATTTGGTAAAATATAGTCCATGAAACATATTGTTTTGGATAAGACTACAGGAGAACTTTTAACTAAGAAAATTAAAGAGAATATTATTTATATTGTAATATCAACTTTAGTTTATCTTTTGTTGATGACTTTATTATTTGTTTTTGATAATAGAAGTTTATTTACATATTTTTCTTTAATAATGGCTTTATTAACTGCTATATATGTAGGATTTTTATTATATTTTATTAGAGCTAATATTTCTAAATATAAAAAATATAGAACTATAGTTTATAAATCTGTTTTAAACGATAAAGAAAAATATATTGGTAAAGTTGTAGAAATCAGTGATACTGCTTATTCAGTAGAAGGATTAATAACTACAAAATATAAGATTGAAATTGGTATGAATAAATATGTATTTTTATATATTGAAGTATCTAATTTAAATAGATTAATTAAAGATACACAATATGAATTTGATACTTTTCAAAATTTTATTGTTGAATATAAGGAAATAGAAAATGAACAAGAAAATAGCTAATTATTTAACATATAATTTCTTTTTTATAATCGGTTCATTTTTTATTTCATGGGCTGTTTTTTCTTTGATTAATAATAGAATATATGAAGTTAAAGAGACTGAAAGGATCAATATTTTTATTGAATCACCAACTTGTTTAGATAGTTCATATATTGAAAATTTTGATAAGAAGATGAAAGAACAACAAAGCAATATATATGAAACTAATTTCTATTATTATAGTGGTAAAGATTCTAATGTTGCTGATTATTACGAAAAATATGGTAAGACAAGTGATCTTATCATCCTTTCAAAAACTGGTTTGGATGTATTAAAAGAAAATGATTTGTTAAAAGAATATTTTTATCCGATTGATAGTGATATGAATTCAAAAATTAATTCAGATTCTTCTTTAGAAATATATAAAGATAAGAATAATAAATTTATTTATGGATATACGATTTATTCAAAAGAAAATAGTGAATATAACACTAAATTTTCTATTGAAAAGAAGTTTAAATTAGAAGTTGATAGCGATTATATTTTATTGATTAATTACGATTCAAAGAATTTTTCATTAAAAGAAAAAAATGGTTTTACATCGTTTGGTTTTGACGCAATTAATGTGATGCTAGAATTAGGTAAATAGTTATGTTTAAATTCAAAAATAAAGAGATGCCTTTACCTACTAATAGATTTGAACTTCTTGGCGATGTATTGCGTTATAGAATGTTTGAAATTATTTTATTGAGTATCTATATGTTTTTATTTTTAGTTCCTTCTTTATTGCGGCTTATTTTTTCTGGATATTTATTTTCTAATGTTGAAAACCACACGATTTACGAAGTTATTTTGACTAACGGAATCAATATTATATTTATTATGATCTTTGGATTAGGTTGTAGCGGTGCTTTTTATTTTCTTAAAAAAGTTTCTTTTCAAGAAGGCGAAAGCATTAATAGTGATTTCTTTATGGGAATAAAAAAGAATTGGAAAATGTTTTTATTTATATATTTTTTAATCGGGCTAATATATGCATTTTTAGAGATTGGTGTAGCTTACATTAATTATGAACCTAATATGGATAATATTTTAAAAGGTGTTCTTGAAGGTATTTTATATGCTGGATTTATACTTTTTATGATGATATTTTTCTTTATGCAAACTCAAACAATCTTATATAATGCGACGATTTCACAACTATTTTTAAATGCTATTAAATTTACTTTCGGATCTTTTTTAAAGAATTTAGGAACATTTTTTATATTGTTATTGCCTTTATTTTTATTTGAATTTATCCCTAGTTTAAATGGTATTGATTATTTTCAATATGCTTCAGTAGTTTTAGAAGCGATTTTCTATTTTGGTTTTTCATATTTAGTATTTAGTTTATATTCTAATCATGTTTTTGATTTGACTATCAACAAAAAATATCCAGAAAATATAAGAAAGGGACTGGCAAATAATGATAAAAATATTTCAAACAACTAAAGATTATAGTTTTTTAAATAAGAATTATGAAATAGATGAAGATAGTTCTTATGATATAAAAATTGATGAATCGATAAAATATCAAACAATTGAAGGGTTTGGAGGAGCATTTACTGAAAGCAGCGCTTATATTTATTCATTATTATCAAAAGAACAAAAAGAAACATTTTTGAAAGCTTATTTTTCTAAAGAAGGACTTAATTATAATTTAGGAAGACTTACTGTTGGTTCATGTGATTTTTCTTTAGGAGAGTATGATTATATTATAGATGGTAATTTTTCTTTAGAACATGAAAAACAATATCTTTTCCCGCTTCTTTTTGATGTTTTAAAATATAATAAATTATCTTTTATGGTTTCAAGTTGGTCACCTTTAGCTAAGTGGAAAGATAATGAATCAAAAATTAAAGGTGGACATCTATTAAAAAATAACTATGAAGACTATGCAGCATATTTAGTTACATATATTAAAGAAGTGAGAAAGCTAGGTTTTAATATTGATATGATGACAATACAAAATGAACCTCAAGCTATCCAAATTTGGGAATCATGTATTTTTAGTGAAAAAGAAGAAGCAGAATTAGCTTATAGTATTCATGAAGAATTAATTAAAAATAATATGAATATTGATATTTATATTTGGGAT
This sequence comes from Lachnospiraceae bacterium, assembly GCA_963661135.1. Taxonomy (GTDB): domain Bacteria; phylum Bacillota_I; class Bacilli_A; order RFN20; family CAG-826; genus Onthovivens. Next base: position 28,478 of record CAVKZO010000013.1, read on the forward strand.
CATAATCGAGATATTATTGTAAAAAGAGTTAAGAAAACACTATCTTATTTAAAAGATAATTCATTTATAAAGGGTATAGCATATCATTGGTATGATAATGGATGTAATAAAGAATTGAGCAAAGTTCATGAAATGTATCCTGATAAAAAAATGATGTTTACAGAAGGATGTATTGAATTATTAATTTTTAAAGATTCTACTTTTGATCACGCTTTAAGGTATGGAATTGAGTATTTAAATGACATCAATAACTTTTCAAATGGTTTTATTGATTGGAATATTCTTCTTGATGAAAAAGGTGGACCAAATCATGTTGGAAATTATTGCGAATCTTTAATTCAATATGATACTAATAAACATGAATTAATTTTTAATAAGTCATATTATTTTGTAAAACATTTTTCTCATTTTATTAATAAAGGTTCTTATAGAATTCATAATATTAATAATAGTGATGTAATGATTTGTTCATTAAAGAATACGAATAATGAAATAATTATTATT
>CAVKZO010000014.1:0-28766 GCA_963661135.1 Lachnospiraceae bacterium
TCATTATTCTCTAAATATTTTGAATCATTAAAAATAGATAAACTAAAATTTCTTAACAATATTTCTTTTTCGTTATTTTCGATAGCTTCAATTCCAAGAATTATATTTTTTAATTCAACAATATCTTTAAAATCTTTATCAACTTTTTGCCTATTATTCAATTTATTTAATAAATAGTTTAAATATTTAAACGATGTTTGGTTTTTGCATTCATTCATCAATTTTAATATGTTTTCCCGATTATTTTTATATTCCAATAAAATATTTTTCCTATTTAAAAATAAATAAATATCATCTATAGAATTTGTGTTTAAATAAATTCTATCAATTTTATTATTATCGTCTTTTAAAACATTTATAAATTGTTTCTCTTCTAAAGAAGATAAATATGAGTCTATAATTGGTACTACTTTAAATCCTGTAGGCGAATTATATTCATCAAACAACTTATCTTTTCTATCAATATAAAGTCGAGGATTTAAACTATTATTTCTCCACCCTTTTTCGTATTTATCTACTAATTTATTTAGTAATTTTCTTTTAAAATCAATATCCTTTAGCATACCTTTTTCATATCAAATATTGTAGTAATATTTTTATCTTTCATAACTCCAAGAGCAGTTTCAACATGATTTAACATAGATGGAGCTCTTTGAGTAGGAACGCTTATCAATAATTGAATATTTAATTTAGAATAGAAATTCATCATCGATTCAATTCTAGATTCATCCATATTGTTAAACGCTTCATCTAAAAACATCAAACATATTGGAGTATTCATCTTATTAAATTTAGATTTGGCACAAATCTGGTTAAATGAAGCTGCAATAAATACATAAAATGGGGTTTGAGTTTCTCCACCACTCTTTCCTTTTCCGCCTTTTGAATAGTAAGAAATATTATTATTTCTATCGATAATTTTAATATCATATCTCATGAAATTTCTATAATCTAAAAACTTAACCAACTCTTTTTCGTTTTCTTTTTCGTCATCGCTAGTTATTCTTTTAAATAAATCATCCATTAATTCCCTATTCTTTTGTGAAATTGGTGAAGATAATAAACCTATTGAATTAAAGTCTTCATTAGACATAAGTAATTCGTAATAAGGTTTTAATTTAGCATCTTCAGTTCCTTCAATAACAAATTCATATGTTTCTAATTCTTGACCAAATTTATTATTAGGATCTTTTAAAATACTATTTAACTTTTTAATATTATCTTTTTCATCCTCAATAAACGATCTTATTTTAGTTAAATAATCATTTTTAAATGCAATATCAGCTTCTTCTTGAGCTTTATTAGCTTTTTCTTTATATTTAATAATCTCTCTATTTTTAATGTCATTATAGATATTTATAAATTTATTAAGGTTATCAATTGAAGGGTCTAAATCGCATTTTTTATCAATATTAAGGCAATAATTTTTCATGTAAGATTCAATTTCTTTTCTTGTTTTTTCTAATTCTAAATTGTTCTTATTGATGTTTTCTTCAATATCTTCATTGCTTTTATTTTGATATTGTTCTTTCAGTTTATTAAAGACGTTCGTATTTATATTTTTAATAAACTCTTCTGAACTAAGTTTTTGTTCAATTTCATTCAATTTAGCTTCGTAATTTATCTTTTTCCCACTAGCTAAATTTAAGCTAGAAATTACATTATTTTCTTCTTCTTTTAAAGAAATTAATAAACTTTCCTTCTCTTTGATAAGTTCTTGATTTTTTATAAAATTGGAATTATTAAGCTTATTCATCTCATCGTTTATAGATGCGATTTCATTAGTTAATTTTTTAATCTTTTCAAATATATCTTCTTTTAATTCAACATCCCTAATTAAAGAAGAGGATTTCTTTATAAAATTACTTTCATTTTTATTAATTAATATCGATTCATATAAATTCGATTGTATTTCTTCATTCTTTTTAAGTTGTTCATTACAATCTTCAAGTTGAACAATAATAGAATCTCTTCCTAAATATGGGGTTTTATATACATTTGGATTGATAAATCTAGCGACGTGAGCTTGATATAACATTCCATCTTTTGTAATGGAAATATCGTAATTCTTTAATTCGTCAACACCATCTACACAAATTACATTATTTAATATCATGTATGAATAGCGTCTAACGTTTTCTGAATCGTATTCCATTTTAGCAAATAAAGAATCTTTATTTATTTCATCTTCATTAATTTCTTTTAAAGTGTTTGTTGCTACTAATCCAGCTGTATAAACATTTAAATTACCACTTTTAGCAATCTCATTATATACTCTTAAAGCTTCATCGTAATACGCTTCATCAACAAAAAGATAAAATCTTCTAGTATTTAAAAATCCTTCTAAAGCATTTTTCCACTCTTTATTAACATTTTTAACTAAATCAGAAAATATGCTAACTTTAATATCTCGATTATATTTATCCTTAAAATATTCTTCCAAGATTTCTTTTAAATTTTTAGTATATTCGGGATATGGCTTCAAACCTTTTTCAAGTTCGCTCTTATTTTTCTTTAAAATATTAATTTTATTATTAAGAAATTCATAATCGGAATTAAGTCTATTTCTTTCTTCGACATTATTGTTATATTTTTCTTCTAATTTTTCTTTAATATCAAAAATTTCTTCATTAACTTTTTTATAATCTTCTTTATAGTAATACATCTTTAAAGAATTAACTAAGTTAATAGAATTTAAATAAATAGATAATTCTTCGATTTTATCTTTATTTTCCTTATCTTTTTTATTATATGAAAGTAATTCTGAAGATGTTTTTTCTTCTTTTTCTCTTAAAGAAACTAAAACTTTATCTTCTTCCATATTTTTTAAATTATTGATATCGTTTGTTGTTTCATCTTTTTTATTATTAATTTCTAACCTTCTAACATTTAAAGAACCAATATCTTTATTCAAAGTTTCTAAATCTTTAGTATATTTATTTTTTTCTTCTTTGATTTTTGAGTATTCTCGATCTAAAAGAATCGAATTCATCTCTTCATTTAATATTTTTTTATTTTCATAGCCATAAGAAAGATACTCAATTTCTTCTAATCCGTTTAATTTGCTTTCCTCTAAAAGAATTGTACCTTTAATATCGCTTAATCTTCTAACGCTTTCTTTCATGTTATCAAGAGCCAATTCTTTCTCAGGTAAAAGATAATCGTAAACAAATTTATTAACATCGCTAATAGGCTTAAAAGCTAATGCTTTTGGTAATAATTCTAAATATTTTTTAGATTCATTTTTTTCTAGTCCTAAAGATGACAATAAATCAATTTTATTTAATTCTTGGGTCTTACTAAATTCATCGATAATTTTATTATTTTTTTTAAGATAATTTTCTTTAAGTTCTCCAAAAGAAACAGGAGATATTTTATTACCGCTTTTTTTAGTAAAATTTTCTTCAATAATCTTTTCTTCATTTATAAAATAGAATCTTTTATCTAATTTACTACCCGCACTATAAGAAATTACACTACCAACAACATAAAATTTATTAGTAAAATCATCAAAAAATTCTAATGCAACATGAGAAATAACATCACCTTCTCGAAGATATTTTTTATTTTCAAAAGACAGTTTTCCTCTAACGTAACTTTCAACATTTCTATCATTTCTTTCGTTAGCTGCGGTATTAAATTTGCAAGTTCCGCAACTTATAACGTAATTTATAGCATCTAATAAAGTCGATTTTCCAGATCCGTTTTCACCACAAATAATCGTATTATTGCTAATATCTATCGTATTATTAATATATGAATGCCAATTGATAAATTTAATCTTCGTTAATTTCTTCATTTTTTAATTCTCCTATAAATTTATAAAGGATTTCATTTAAACTTTCAATAGAACTGCTATCTACAACATAAAGTATTGAAGGATAAATAAAGATTTGAGTATCTAAAGAAAAATCTTTAATTTTATTATATGTGATTATTTTATATTTCTTTAAATTCTTTAAAGCTTCTAAATATTCTGAAACAGATTTTTCTTCTTTATAAATATTGGTCTTTTTAACTTCATTTTTTAAATCATTAAAAGATATGGATACAATATTAGATAAACTAGATTTTTTACTTTCTTTATAATATCTAACTCTCAATAATAAAATTAAAACTGTCTCAAATTTATTAATATGTAATCTATTTTTATTTTCGATATTGGTTATGTAGATTATACCAATATCTTTATCAATATTGATATCATAATCAATTATAGAAAGATATTCTTTTAAAGCATCAAATAAATCTAAACATTTAAAATAATCTTCTTCATCTTCATTTTTATATTTAATTAAATATGATTCGTTTAAAAGTCTATTTACAATTTTAGAAAATAGATCTTTTTTAGTATCGTTATAAGTTTTATAAATATTATTAAATCTATTTAACGCTTCAATTTTATCCATTTCACTTTCTCCTTATTATAAAATTATTAAATTCATATCCATTTAAATTGATCAATTCATCTTCTTTATTTATTAATTTATATGAACAATTTGCATTATTTTGATAAAGTACGGCTAGGAATAATTTAATTAATAAATTAGGTGTCTCTTTATCAATTACTTTTACTTCTATTTCGTTTTTATTTCCTAATAAATTCAATATGAATGAATTTACTTCAGTGAATAAAAATTGTTTATTATATTTAACTTTTTCAATTAAATTTTCTTTTATTTTTTCATCTATCTCTACTTGATCATGGTCTTCTAAAGGAATTTCTTTTACTTTATAATTTTTAATTCTAGCTTTATATAAAGAGTCGTTATCAATCGTATTTACAAAACTTAAATTGAATGTATTATTTTCAAAATCAGAATCTTCAATTCCTTTAATTTGTTTTAAACAATTATTAATATTTTCTTCAACATCTTTTGATTCGTTAATAATAAACTTAATTTTTTCATCAGCGATTTTTAAATAACTGCTGTTTTTCCTATCTATTTCATTAATTCTAGAATTTATATTTAAAAATACATTGTAGATAAAATATAATTCTTCTTTAAGTTTTTTAATATCATAATCCTCGATTTTAGTTTTTCTTTTCGTCCTTTTATAAGCATCTAATAGAAACGGAAACATATCTTTATCATCTAAAAGTCTTTTACAATAATCTTGAATTAATCGAGCATATTTTGTTGGATTATCTTTGGTTTTTAAATTAGTAAAAAGTTTGATACCAACTTTATCGTTATATTCTTCAAATAAATGCGCTGTTATCGATTTAGCTTGATAGTTTTCTTTGTTTAATAATTCTGTTGTATATCCTTTAATCGTGCTAGTCATCTTTAATAATTCATTAGAGAATTCTTCACAATTTCTATAAGCTTGCTCTAAATGAGGGATAGATGAATCAATATCGCTTAAAGCCGTTTGTAAGTTAGAATAAATCGTAAAAACATATCCAATGAATTCATTTTCTTCTTCGTTATCGGAAATATGATTTAAAGTTTTTAATATCTCAATTGCTTTATCAGTTAAAGATACAATAATCTCTAAATCATCATTATTATCTTCTTCAATCCAACCTGTATTTTTAAATTGATTATATTTTTGTCTCAAAATATCTAATTTATTTTTACTTTTAATATCTTCATCGTTTTCGTCATCTATTTCTTTATAAATTGAAATATTAATATTTGCATAAAGATATTTCATTACATCATCTTTAAGCAAAAAATTATCACCATTTTCTTTACAAAAAAGATTATATAAATTGTTTAATATATCGTAGTTTAATTCTCTATCTCTACTCGAGAGAACTTTAAACATATTAAAATTAATCTTTTTAAATATATTCATATTTAAATTTTATCATTTTGTAATAATAAGTTGAATAAATATATTAAAAATTCAATCTTTTTTCTTATTTTTTCTATAAGTGATACCCAAAATTATAAACATTATGATCGATATAATTAATCCGCTAATATTTAAAACGATTACCGTTTTACTATGAGTTAATAAATCTTTTAAAGATATGATTACCATCATTAATGAAGATAAAGCGATGGATAAATTTACAAACTTTAATCCATTTAGTAAAAGATTTTTTTCTTTATTTGAAATTAATAATCCTTTAATAGATAACACAAATTCTAACGCAAAAATAACTATATAAAAGATGTATTTTATAGTGGATACTTCTAAACTTCTATTTAAAACAAAGCATATTAATATCCAATAAAATATATAAATTAGTGAAGAAATCATAAGGAAAATACTCATATATAGATAGTATTTATATTTTTGTTCTTCTTTCTTTATTCCTTCGTTAAAATTTAGTTTAGCTAAAACAATAAAGAATGAATAAAAAGAAGATACAATGTATAAAATATCTTTATAATATATCGCTAAAAAAGCTTTTCCAAAAAATAAAGATAAATTAAAAGCTATACTTAATTTATTATAAAAAGTTACCTTTTCAATATATGTGAAACTTTTATATTTATCTTTAAATTTCATATGATTTAGTGTGTGTTTTTTTAATTATTTACACATTTACTTAATAGTTTAGAAATGCCTTCTTCTTTTTCTACAAAGTCTTCCTTCACCATTCTCCAACTCCAGTTAGCTGTAGATAATGTTGAAGGGAAATTCATTCTAGCTTCTTCTCCTAAATGTAATAAATCTTGCATTGCAATAATTGTTGCTTCACCTTCGTTTTTAAATGATATTTCAACAATTTTATCCGTAATTTCATATAGATTTTGAGTATCTTTTACAAATTCAACACCTTGTTTTTGACATTCATCACGTAATATTTCTAGCATCAAATTAAATTGCCATTCATTTAATCCTTTTAAAAATTGCATTGTTGTAGGTGAATCGTGAGTTGATGTATAAACGAAATAATTTTCTGTGATGTTAGATGGTCTCCATTCGTTTTTAGGATCAGCATTATCGAAAGCTTGGTCAACAATCTTCATACCTGGATATCCGCATAAATCTTTAAAAACGTAGAAATCATCATCCATTAACCCTAAATCTTCAGCGACAATTGGTAAGTTCAACAAATCTTTAAACAAATCAAATCCCGGACCTTTTACCCATTTACCATTTCTAGCTGTATTATCTTTAAAAGGAATAGAAAAATATCCACTAAATCCTCTAAAATGATCGATTCTAACAAAATCAAATAAAGATAAAGCATTATAAATTCTATCCTTATACCATTTATAGTCTGTTGTTTTTAAATAATCCCAATTCCATAGCGGATTTCCCCATAATTGACCATCTTCACTAAAGCAATCTGGTGGACAACCTGCTACATTTATTGGTTCTTTCTCATGATTAAATTGAAACATTTCAGGATGTTTATAACATTCAATTGAGTCATATGCTACATAAATTGGCATATCACCCATTATTTTAATTCCTTTACTATTTGCATATTCTTTTAAAGCTGTAAATTCATTTAAAAACTCAAATTGAGTCCACATATAGAATAAAAATTCATCTTTATTTTCTGATATAATTCTTTCTTCTAATTCATCAGAATAAGAATATTTTTCTTTATCCCATTTATACCATGGTTCACCATTGTTTAAATTCTTTAAAATCATGAAAAATGCGAAATCTTTAAAGTTCTCATTTTTTAAAAACACTACGAAATCCTTATTATTTTTATCAAATCTAGAAAAAGCTAATCTTAAATATTTAAATCTATTATTATATTGCTTTTCATAATTCACTCTATCTAATATGTCATAAAAACAAGATTCATCAATCTCACTTTCGAATAATAAACCTTTTTTAATCAACTCTTCAAAATCAATAAAATAATAATTTAAACCATAATTAGATGGAGATTGATAAGGAGAATCCCCGTAACTTGTAACATTTAAAGGCAACAATTGCCATAAATTAAGTTTATTTTTATTTAAAAAATCTACAAAATTATATGCTTCTTTTCCTAATGTTCCTATCCCATATTTTGAAGGAAGACTAGAAATATGCATCAATACACCACAATACTTTTTCATAAAAACCTCATTTCTTAAAAATAATCTCAATTATTATAGAATAATATTTTATTTTTTAAATCTATTATATTTAAGATTTAACTCCTTAAATTTTTGAGCAAGCCTATCATTTATATCATTACTCATAATTCTATAACTCCAATTATCTTCACAAACCTTCCCAGGAATATTAATTCTATAAGCATCACGAGTCAATAAAAGATCCTGAAATTGTAAAATTACATGAGAAGCATTACTAGCAAAAAGTAGTTCGATAATTTTAAATGCATGATATTTAATAGATTTATCTTCTTTATAATATTCAATCTTTAACTTTTTAGTTTCTTCAGAAATTATATGCTTACAATTATTGAATTCATTTTTATCAAAAGAATAAAAAGTTTGCATCAAAGGGTTGTTATCATGATTCCCGACATAGGAATAAGAATTAATTGGTAAATTAGATGGTAAATTTTTTTCAAAATTTCTAATATTTTTCTCTACAAAAGGAAGAATGACAGTTCTTAATGATGGGAATGGTAAAGTGGAGACGAATTTTTCTACAGCTTCATCGTTTTTCCCTAAGTCAGAAGCAATTAATTTCATATTTAATTTATCTTTAAAAAAATCTTCTTTTGGAGATTGAATATATTCTCCGTGTTTAGCATTAACTGCTCTAAAAGGAATAGCATATGTTTGATAAAATGCTCGAAAATGGCTCAGTTTTACATAGTCATAAAGCTTAAAACCATAGCTTATCCTTCTATCCCACCACTTATAATTATCTTGTTTCATGTATTCCCAATCATAAAGTGGATTACCCCATTTTTGACCAACTTTAGAAAATTCATCTGGAGGGAAACCACTAACAAATTTAATTTGGTTTCTTTTATCAACTAAAAATAATTCTGGATGCATATACATTTGAGTTGAATCGTAACTTAAAAAATGAGGCATATCTCCTATTAAAGATATCCCTTTACTTTTTGCATATTTATGCAATTTATCCCATTGAATTAAAAATTTAGCTTGTGTCCAAAGATAATAATCAAATAATTTTGTCTCTTCTTTCATAACGAATTGTTCAACTTCATTACTAAAGAAACGATCTTCTAATTTCCAATCATACCGAGGCTTATAATTATTTAATTCTTTTAAAGTCATGTAGATTGCATAATCTTTTAAATCGTTATTTTTAATTGCTTCTTTTACTAATTTATCTTTATTTTTATCTCTTCTATACGCTTTAAATAGTACTTCTTTTCTATTTTTAAATAATAAAGAGTAGTCTATTTTTTTAGAATTTTTACCAAAATCAACATCTTTTAAATCTCTTGAAGTCAATAACCCTTCTTTAATTAATTCTTCTAAATCGATATAAAGATAATTTAAAGCGAACACATCGCTTGTTGAATAAGGCGAATTATCATTATTTATTGGATTTAATGGTAAAATTTCCCAATAAGAAAAACCGGCTTTTGCTAAAAAATCAATAAATTTATATGCATACTCCCCTATTGTTCCAATTCCATATTTTCCAGGTAAAGAAAATATAGGAAGTAAAACTCCACTATCTTTATCCATATCTCAATTATAATATTTAAAAATTCTAATATAAAGATTAAATTAATTAAAAATATCGACTAAATCACTATAATTTAAATTATTTGTAAATTTTTAAAATTTTCACATAACAATTCTATTAAACCCATTTTAATTTATTAAATTAATTAATTTATTGTCTTTTAAACAATAGTTAAATTCACAGTATTTTTAAATTTAAAACAACTTTTATTTAGTATATAATTTATTACGAATCGGAGGATTTTAATATGATTAAAAAAATTGGAATTCTTACTAGCGGAGGTGACGCTCCAGGAATGAATGATGCCTTAGTTGGAGCCATTAGAACTGGTATTAATTTAGGTAAAGAAATGTATGTTGTTTACGATGGGTATAGAGGTCTTATCGAAAAAAAGTTTGTAAAGGTTGATAAAAACTTTGCAAAAGATAAAATTTCATGCGGCGGAACAGTTATAAAAACCGCTAGACTTCCTGAATTTAAAAATATAGAAGTTAGAAAAGAAGCAGTCAAAAATTTAAAAGAAGAAGGAATCGATGCTTTAATTGTCGTTGGCGGAGATGGATCCTATATGGGTGCAAAAAGATTAACAGAAATGGGAATCAACTGCGTCGGACTTCCAGGAACTATCGATAACGATATCGCTTCTAGCGATTACACAATCGGTTTTGATACTGCATTAAATACAGTTGTAAATGAAATCGACAACATTATCGATACATCAAGTTCTCACTATAGATGTGCAGTTGTTGAAATTATGGGAAACCACTGCCCAGATTTAACACTTTACGCAGGTATCGCTACTAACGCTGATTTAATACTTACAAAAGATAATCTCATTAGTAACGATGAAATTATTAAAATTTTAAATGAAAAGAAAGAAGCTGGACAAGAATACGCTTTAGTTTGTGTCGCTGAAAAGTTGATTGATACACAAGCTCTTACAAAAGAGATTGCTACAAAAACTAAATGGGATACAAGATTGACAGTTTTAGGTCATACTCAAAGAGGTGGTAAACCTACCGCTATGGAAAGAGTTAATGCGATGTATATGGCAAATTATGCTATTAAACTTTTAGATCAAAATATCGGAGGAGTATGTGTCGGTTTAAGAAATAATAAACCTGCTCACTTCCCTATCGAAGAAGCTTTAGCATTAGAAAACGATAAACATATGGAACTTTATAAAGTTCACGATGATTTAAAATAATTAATTGAGGTATAGATTTATGATCACAGAAAACCATTCCAAAAACACAAAAATCGTTTGTACTATCGGTCCTAGCAGTAATAAAAAAGAAGTTTTTGATAAACTTATTGAAAGCGGAATGAACGTCGTGAGAATGAACTTCTCACACGGATCTTACGATGAACATCTAGAAAAATTATTATTAGCTAGAAAATACGAAAAAGAAGGTATTTATCTTCCTGTAATGCTCGATACAAAAGGACCTGAAATCCGTTGCCATTTGATGGAAAATAACAAAGTTATCATAAAAAAAGGACAAATCACTAGAATTTCAATGAAGGAAGTTTTAGGAACAAAAGATAAAATTAGTGTCAATTATCCTAATCTTTTTGAAGATATTGAAATCGGAAACAATATAAAAATCGATGATGGAAAATTAAATTACAAAGTTATCGAAAAAGATTTTAAAGCACATGAAATAGTCTGTGAAGCATTAAACGATCACGAACTTTCAAGTAGAAAAGGCGTCAACTGCTTAGGCGCTAGACTTTCAATGCCTTTTATTAGCGATGCTGATAGAGCTGATTTGATTTGGGGCTGTGAACATGGAGTTGATTTTATTAGTGCATCTTTTGTTAGAAACGGAAACGACGTTAAACAAATTAAAGAACTTTGCGCTTCTCAAGGACATAGCGAAATAAAAGTTATCTCCAAAATTGAAAACTACGAAGCCATCAATTGTTTAGATGAAATCGTCGATGAAAGCGATGCAATCATGGTCGCTAGAGGTGATTTAGGACTTGAAATTCCTGAAGAGGAAGTTCCAATTGTACAAAAAGAATTAATTAGAAAATGTAGAGCTAAAGGAAAACCAGTAATCACTGCTACTCAAATGCTTGATAGTATGTGCCACTCTCCAATCCCTACTAGAGCTGAGGTTAGCGATGTCGCTACTGCAATTGATGAATCTACAGATTGCGTTATGTTAAGTGGAGAATCTGCAAATGGAGAATATCCTGTAGAATCTGTTTTAATGCAAACTAAGATTTCTAAAACAATGGAAAAGCAATTAGATTATGAATCACTTGCTAAACAAGCTTATGATACATCAAATAAAGATAATAACGACGCTATCGCTAACGCTATTGCTAATACTGCAAAATTGATCGATGCAAAATTGATCGTTTCATTTACCGAAACCGGTAGATCAAGTAGAAGAATCAGTAAAGCTAGACCATGCTGTCCAATTCTTTCAATTAGCAAAAATTTAACTACTGTTAGACAAAATGGATTATACTGGGGAATTTATTCGTCATTAATCCCTGGAAAGAGAATGCCTGATTTTATCGAAGAAATGGAAGTTATTGCAATCGTTAAAGCTAAACAATTCGGTTTAAAACCTCACGATACAATTTTGGTAAGCGGAGGCACTCCTACTGGAGCTGGTAAAACAAACTTCATGAGAATTATCACTCTCCCTGAAGACAAAGATGTTTTATAAAATTAGTCTTAACTATTTACAAATAAATAAATTAATACTAATATTTAATTGCGTTGAAAAAGACAAGTCTATTAAATCAATACTTTAGAGAGTAAGTTAAATCGGTGAAAAACTTATATTATTGATTAATAGATACCACTTTGGAGCATTCATGGAAACATGACTTAAAGTTAAAGTTAAACTTAAAATTAAGTGATGAGATTATGTCTCATAATTAAGGTGGTACCACGGAAAATATTCGTCCTTAGATTATTCTAAGGACTTTTTTATTTCAAGGAGGAATTTATGAAATTAAAATTATTAGATGGCAAAGTTATTGAAGCAAACGAAAATTCTAATGGACACGATGTCGCTAAATCAATCAGTGAATCATTAGCTAAAGTAGCAATTGCTTACAAATTAAACGGAAAATTATATGATTTATATTCACCAATTCAAGGTGATGGTGATTTTGAATTAATCACACCAAAAAGTGAAGAAGCATTCCATATCTTAAACCATAGCGCAGCTCACTTAATGGCTCAAGCAATCTCTTTATTATATAAAGATGCAAAATTTGATATCGGACCTGCAATTGATGATGGTTTCTACTACGATATCGATTTTAACGACACTGTTGTTAAAGAAGAAGACTTAGCCAAAATTGAAGCTAAGATGAAAGAATTAAGCAAGAAAAACGAATATATTCTCAGAAAAGAAGTTACTAAACAAGAAGCATTAGAATTATTTAAAGATAATTTCTATAAGGAAGAAATTATCAAAGGATTAGATGATAATGCTACTATTTCAACCTATAAACAAGGTGATTATTTAGAATTATGCGTCGGACCTCACGTTCCTTCAACTGGATATATCAAATTCTTTAAACTCGATACAATAGCTGGAGCATACTATAAAGGTGATTCTAAAAACAAACAATTAACAAGAATTTATGGTGTCGCTACTTTTACTAAAGAAGAACTTGAACACATTGAATATGTTAAAGAAGAAGCTAAAAAGAGAGATCATAGAAAATTAGGAAAAGAATTAGGATTATTCATGATTTCTGAATTTGGTCCCGGTTTCCCATTCTATCTTCCAAAAGGATTGATGTTAAGAAGACAAATCGAAAATTGGTGGTATAAAATTCATGACGAACACGGATATCAATTAATCAAAACTCCTATCATTTTAAGTAAAGAATTATGGTTAACTAGCGGTCACTGGGATCACTATAAAGATAACATGTACACCACTAAAATCGATGATAAAGAATTCGCTATTAAACCAATGAACTGTCCAGGAGCTATCTTAATTTATAATAACGGACTTCATTCATATAAAGATCTTCCACTTCGTTTAGGTGAACTTGGATTAGTTCATAGACACGAAGCAAGCGGAGCTTTAAACGGTTTATTCAGAGTTAGATGCTTCACTCAAGATGATGCTCATATTTTCTGTACTAGAGAACAATTAAAAGGCGAAATCGAAACTCTTTTAAAATTATATGATGAGATGTATTCAACATTTAAACTTGATTACTATATTGTTTTATCGACTAAACCCGAATCAGATTATATTGGAGATGATGCAATTTGGGAAGAAAGTGAAAAGATTCTTGCAGAGGCTTGTAAAGCTACTGGAAAAGAATTTAAAATCAATCCTGGAGATGGCGCATTCTACGGACCAAAACTTGATTTTAAACTTAAAGATTGTATGGGAAGAGTTTGGCAATGCGGTACTATTCAATTAGATATGAATTTACCTGAAAGATTCAATTGTACATACATCAATTCAAAAGGTGAAAAAGAAAGACCTATCATGTTACATAGAGCAATTCTTGGATCTTTTGAAAGATTTATGGGTATCATTACCGAACATTTTGCTGGAGCTTTCCCTACATGGTTAGCACCTAATCAAATTGAAATTCTTCCAGTTAACAATGAATTCCATTTAGATTATGCTGAAGAATTAAATAAACTTTTCCATGAAGAAGATTTAAGATCTGAAATAGATTCAAGTGAAGAAAAACTTGGCTATAGATTAAGGAATTCTCAACTTCAAAAAACTCCATACACTCTCGTTATTGGTGATAAAGAAAAAGCAAACGGAACAGTAACTTATAGAAAATTTGGAACTGAAAAACAAATTACTGTAACTAAAGAAGAATTCATTTCATTAATTAAAAAAGAAATTAAAAACAAAGATCTCCTTGTTGAATTAAAATAGCTAAATTAAATTATAAACTCTCAATAATATATTAAAATCAAATATAAATTGAGAGTTTTTTTAATCTATTTTATTGCCACACTTTGGACAAAATTTATCATCACAAGAAACAACATTACCACAGTTTGAGCAAAATTTGGTAAGTTTACTCCCACAATTATCGCAGTATAAATCACTTTTTTTATTTAAATGTCCGCAAATTGGACAAGCGACTTTATCATCATTTATTTTTTTAATCCTATTATCGTAATAATTTTCTGTACTACCACTTTCTTCTTTTGTTTCTTTATTTTTTCTAAGATCGACCTTATTAGCGTTCATAATCATAGAACCTACAATGATCAAAACCATTCCACCAAACCCAAAACCAGCAAAGATACCAACTAAATTTTCAAATCTTTCAAACCCATTAAATGCAGTTAAAGCTACAATTATAAAAGGTAATGAAAAACTTATTAAACCTATTACTAATAATACAATTCCAGTTATATATAACGCTTTCTTATTCTTCATAGATTAAATTATATACTATTTAATACGGAAATACTTTTTTAATTATAAATAATTAAATCATTATTTTTGATATCTAAATTTGGTTGTTCTATAATCTTAACTATGAAATTATTTTTTAAATTAATGAAGCCTTATAAAAAAGAATTTATTCTAGCAGTTCTATTCATAATAATAGAATGTGGATTAGAAGTTACACTACCTTTTTTAATGAATGTTTTAACTAAAAATGGTATAGAAACTTCAGCAGATGGAAATAGTTACACAATGAATTTAAATTATGTTTTTCTTATTGGAGGAATCATGATTTTAATTGCGATTGTAGCATTTTTTGTAGGCACTTTTAGCGCCAAATTCTCTGCGATTTCTTGTAGAGGAATGGGCTACGAAATTAGAAAAGAAGAATATAAAAAAATCCAATCATTTAGCTTTAAAAACATAGATTCTTTTAGATCTAGTAGTTTAATTACAAGACTTACTAATGATGTTCAAATTCTTTCTGATACATTATGTATTTCATTACGTCCTGCTTTAAGAGCTCCTTTAATGATGATTTTTTCTTTAACTTTCGCTTTAATTATATCTCCTCAATTATCTCTTGTTTTCTTTGGTGCATTAATATTTTTATCAGCGATGATATTTACAATAATCCATTTTGTAAAACCAAAATTTAAAGTAATTCAAAAACTTGTTGATAATATCAATAGAATAACTCAAGAATCAGTTATCGCAATTAAAACCATCAAAGCTTACGTTAAAAAGGATTTTGAAATTGAAAAATTTAACGCAGCTAACGAAGAACTTAAAAATACATCTAAAAAGACTTTATCCATTAATGCTCTCGCTATGCCAGCTGGTCAAATCGCAAATTACGCTACTATTATTTGTATTCTTTTATTAGGTGGATATTTATATATGAAACCTGATACTGCTTTACTTTTAGAAGACATACAAACATTTTTAACATATGTAATGCAACTTTTAGCAACAGTTATGATGTTTAGCAATGTTTTAATGGCTATAAACAGAGCAACTGCTTCTTTTTATAGAGTTCATGAAGTATTAAATACAAATAGCGAAATTATCGACAAAACTGATTCTAATTTAAAAATTAATAAGGGCGAACTTTCTTTTAATAATGTTTATTTCAAATATAACGAATCAAGTGATGAATTTATATTAGATAACATTAATTTTTCCACAAAACAAGGAGAATTTATTGGTATCGTTGGACAAACCGGTAGCAGTAAAACTTCTTTAGTTTCTTTAATCGATAGATTTTATGATGTTACAAACGGCTCGATATCAATCGACAATAATAATATTAAAGATTATTCTTTAAACGAGGTTAGAAGCTCTATTGCAATATCTTTTCAAAGCCCTATTCTATTTAAAGGAACTGTATTAGAAAACTTAAAATGGGGAAATAAAGATGCAACAATGGATGAAATAATTCAAGCTTGTAAAATTGCTGAATGCTACGACTTTATCGTCAATAATCTTGAAAACGGATTTGATACGATGATTTCTCAAGGTGGAACTAGCGTTTCAGGAGGTCAACGTCAAAGAATTTGTATCGCTAGAGCTATTTTAAAAAATCCAAAAATTTTAATATTAGATGATTCTTTTAGCGCATTAGATAAAATTACTGAAGCTAAAGTTAAAGCAAACTTAAAAACACAATTGAAAGATATGACAAAAATCGTTATTTCTCAAAAAATATCCACTATTCAAGATGCAGATAAAATCATAGTTTTGGATAAAGGAAAGATAACTCATATCGGAACTCATGAAGAATTATTAGTAAATGATGAAATTTATAAAGATATTGCATCACTTCAATCAGTTGGAGGTGAACAAAATGAAAAATAAAAGTTCTTTTAAAACACTTCATAGATTGATTAAATATTTTGGAAAGAAAAAATATTTATTAATTCTTGTAGTATTTTTAGTTATTTATACTTCTTTTGCTAATATTTTTGGTACGTATTATCTTGGTCAAATTATGGATACTGCTATCAAAAATAAAAATATGGATCAATTATCTACAGGGATTATCACATTAGGAATTATTTATTTAATCGGCGTTTTTTGTGATTTAAGCTATACTCAAATTATGTCGAGACTATCTCAAAACGTCTTATATAGCCTAAGAAAAGACTTAATGGAACACACTCAAAATATGCCTTTATCTTATTTTGATTTACATAATCATGGCGATATCATGACTTATTTTACAAACGATGTCGATACATTAATAAACGCATTAAACGATAGCTTTGCAAATATTATATTAAGTTTTTGTAATATTGTCGGAACTATTGTAATGCTATTAATTATCAATCCTTATCTAACATTAATAGTATTATTTTTCATGGTTATTATTTCGTTATTCATTAATTTTAATACTAGAAAATGTAGAAAATTCTTTAAAAAACAACAAGATGAAGTCGCTAATATTAATGCTCGAATTGAAGAGGATATTAACGGAACAAAAGTTGAAAAAGCTTTCATTCACGAAGAAATGAATTATGAACAATTTGATAAAGTAAACAAAGCATGGAGAGACGCTAGTACAAAATCTTTCTTCCATACTCAATTAAATATTCCATTTATTGTCACTATTTCCTATATTGAATTTACAATTAGTTGTATTGTTGGGTGTGTATTTTTAGTAAATGGTTGGTTGTCAGGAATGGGTATGTTAACTAGTTATATTGTTTATGTACGTCAATCAGTTCAACCATTTAACTTCTTTACTCAACATATAAATACGATTTTAACCGCTTTAGCAGGTAGTGAAAGAATATTTAATTATTTAGATGAAAAAGAAGAGGAAGATAAAGGCTATGTTACATTAGTTAAATTAGAAAACACTGGAAATGCTAATGATTTTAATAGAAGATATGCATGGAAAATAAAAGAAGATGGAGAAGATAAATTAATTCCTCTAAAAGGTGAGATTGTTTTTAATAACGTTCACTTTGGTTATACAAAAGATAAAGAAATATTAAAAGGAATATCATTCTACGCAAAAGATGGTGAAAAAATAGCTTTTGTCGGTTCTACTGGAGCAGGTAAAACCACCATTATTAATTTAATTTCTAGATTTTATGACATCCAAGAAGGCACTATTACAATTGATGGAATAAATATTAATGATATGAAGTTAGAGTCACTAAGAAGATCTATTTCAATGGTAACACAAGATACTCACTTATTTACTGGTTCAATTTACGATAACATCCGTTATCCTAGAATGCATTCAACAAATGAAGAAGTAATTAAAGCAAGTAAAATAGCAAATGCTCATGATTTTATTAAAAAACTTCCTAACGGATATGATACTATTCTTTATGATGATGGTCATAATTTAAGTGAAGGACAAAGACAATTATTAGCATTAGCGCGTGCTGCGTTAAGTCAACCTCCACTATTAATACTTGATGAAGCAACTAGTAATATCGACACTAGAAGTGAAAAATTAGTCGAAAAATCAATGGATAAATTGATGGAAAATAGAACAGTTTTAGTTATCGCTCATAGATTATCTACTGTTAAAAATAGCAACGCCATTCTTTATTTAGAAAACGGTAAGATAATCGAAAGAGGAAGCAATGACGACTTATTAAAATTAAAAGGAAAATATTATTCTTTATATAATGGTAAAACTGAATTGTCTTAAAATAAAAAGCGTTTGTCAACGCTCTTTATTTTGCTTGTTTAATTGATAAACCAATTCTTTTTCTAGTGATATCTAATGTAATTACTTTAACTTTTACTACATCATTAATCGAATATAATTCACTAATATTTTTTACATATCCATTACTTACTTCGCTAATATGAACTAATCCATCTTGATGAACATTAATGTCAACAAACATTCCAAAATCCATTATATTTCTTACAGTTCCTTCTAAAATCATACCAATTTTAAGATCTTTAATATCTTTTACACTGTTATTCAATTCAACTATTTTAACCTCATCTCTAATATCTCTAGCTGGTTTAACAATTTCTGAAATAATATCATTATAAGCTTGATCCGTTATATTTAATTCTTTCTTTAAGTTGTTGGAATTAATTTTAGAGATCTTTTCTTTTTTAATGTTTTCATCATCTACTTTTAAATCAATTGAGGAGGCTTTTAATATAGTTTTTGCGATTTTATAAGATTCTGGATGGATATTTGTTGAATCTAAAATTTCATCTCCATCATATATCCTTAAAAAGCCTGCACATTGTTCATAAGCTTTAGGTCCCATCTTTTTAACTTTTTTTAATTCACTTCTATTATTAAATTTTCCATTCTCTTTTAAATATTCATAGATATTATTTGCTAATGTCGAATTGATACCAGAAACATATTTTAATAAGGAAATACTTGCGTTATTTAAATTAACACCTATTGTATTTACACAATCTTCAACAACACCACTTAAAGATTCATTTAATTTAGTTTGGTTCATATCATGTTGATATTGACCAACTCCAATAGCTTTTGGTTCAATCTTAACTAATTCTGATAATGGATCTTGAAGTCTTCTAGCTAAGGAGATTGCGCTTCTTTTTTCAACTGTTAAATCAGGAAATTCTTCTTCTCCTAATTTAGAAGCACTGTAAACACTTGCTCCACTTTCATTAATAATAAATGTCTTTATACTTAAATTATTTTTATCAATAATCTCTTGTAATAGGCTTTCTGATTCTCTACTAGCAGTTCCATTACCCAAAGCAATGTAATCAATTTTATGACGCTTAAAAATAGTTAACATTTGATCTTTAGCTTTTAATACCTCTTCATTTTTATTTGATGTTAAGTAAGTTACTCCAACAAATAGAGGTATGCCATTTTCATTTACAAGTGCGTATTTACATCCTGTTCTAAAGCCAGGATCAAATCCTAAAATAGCTTTACCTTTTAAAGGTGGATAGAGAAGTAAAGATCTTAAATTCTTTTTAAATATTAATATTGATTTATCTTCAGCAAAATCGAATAAGTCACCCCTTATTTCATTTTCAATTGAAGGTAAAATAAGTCTTTTTAAAGCATCATCAATACATTCTTCAATTATCTTTTTATAGTAATTATCTGAATAATCTTTGTAAATATAATTAAAAATAGTTAAGTAATCATATAGTAATTCAATTTTTAAGCATTCTTCATTCTCTCCTCTATTCATTGCTAAAATTCTATGAGGTGGGATCTTAGAAATTTCTTCTTTATAATCTACATATTGATTATAAGTATCTTTTTCGTCTTTCTTAATTTCTTTAGAATGGATGAAACCATAATCATATATATATTTTTTTATATACAATCTATATTTTGGATCATCACTTATTACTTCGCTTATTATATCTTTAGCACCATTTATTGCATCTTCTATAGTTAAAACTTTCTTTTCTTCATTGATAAAAGTTTTAGCATATTCATTTAAATCTTTTGTGTTTTTACCAAATAAAATGTAATTAGCTAAAGGTTCTAATCCTTTTTCTTTAGCGATTGATGCTCTAGTTTTCTTTTTAGGCTTATAAGGTCTATAAAGATCTTCAACTCTAGAAAGCGTCATCGCTTCATCAAATTCTTTTTTAAGCTCTTCTGTGAGCTTTCCTTGTTCTTCTATCGATTTTAAGCAAGTTTCAACTCTATCATTGAGTTTTCTTAAATATTCTAGCCTTTCAAACAAATTTCTTAAATCGTTATCAGTTAAATTACCTGTCGCTTCTTTTCTATATCTAGCGATAAAAGGAATAGTATTTCCTTCATCGATTAACTTAATTGCACTTTCAACTTGGGATGGTCTTAAAGATAATTCTTCACTTATTGTTTTTATAATTTCCATATTAAACTCCTAGATTACTTTTATTATTATACTAAAAATATAGGGGATTTAATATGGTTTTTGAATTAAAATTAAATAAAATACTCTTTGATATATTTTATTAATTCTTCATATTTTGAATACATATACGCTTTATATAGACCTAAAAATAACATGTAATCATCTTTATAATTTGGTTTATTTAATTTTGAATTTATATGTTCAATACATATTAAATCTACATCTAATAAACTTTCATCTGTATCTAATTTAGATCTAACAACATCTTCTTCTTTAGGTGATAATCTTTTACATTCTTTATTTAAATAAAGTTTATCGCTCTCATAATAAGATGAGATAAATGTAGTTACGTAATATAAAAAATCTTTCATCTTTTCTTTTTTAATTATTAAATTTTCTTTATTTAATCTAATTTCAATCTCGTTTAAAAATAGAACTATTTTATCGATTAAACGGTAGTTATTTTTAACTCTATCTAAAATGGTTTCATTAAGAAATTCACTATATTTTTTGAATTTATTTTCAATAATTCTGGTGTCAAATAATTCAGCTTTATAAATTCTATCGACTAATTTTTCTTTATATTTATCGAAAGCATATAATTCACTAGTCCCAAATTCTTTCAAATTAGATACTAAAATAATTTTTGCTCCGCTAGTGATTAAAGTATTTAAGTAAGACAAAAACGAATCATAATCTGAATTATAATATCTTTCAAAATCATCTAAAATAACAATTTTATCAGGTTTATATTTTTTGTTTTTAAGAGCGAAGGAAAGAACTTCTTCTACGCTCTTTTTAATTGAAAAAGGATTAATTACACTAGGAACTATAGAATTGATTTTAGTATTTAAATTATCTTGAATATAAATTCTAGTGTTTATTTCATCAATATTTTTAAGTCCATGAAGAGATACATAATAAAACTTTAAATCAGTATCTTTTTTATTAATAATAAAATCATTTAATAGGTAAGTTTTTCCACTTCCCCATGGTCCATCTATCAAAATGATATTGTAATCATTTGTTAAAAATAAATCTAATTCATTTAATAATTCATCTTTATTCATTTTTAAAATTTAGTATCATCAGTATTGTATAATATCTTTATTTGAGGTCTTAAAATCTTTTTAATGCTACCTTCTTCAAAAGGATTGATTAAATGAGCTTTTGTGATCAATTCTAAGAAAGGATACTTTCCACCCATTTTTAATAATTTTATATATTTTTTCCATGCTTTTTCTTTGTTCTTTTCATATTCATTTTTAAATTCAATTGCTAAAACTTGAGCTAATGTGTAATCGATATAATAGAATGCAGCACAATAAATATGTGATTGTCTAATCCAGAAGTGACCTTTTTCTAAAAATTCAAATCCGTTATAATTCATCCAAGGCCTATAAATCTTATCAATTTTTGCCCAATATGCGCATCTTTCTTCATGAGTTGCATCTACATGTGTATAAACCCAATGTTGGAAATCATCGACCTCAGCTCCATAAGGCAAAAATGAAATTGCATCACTTAAATGTGAAAATTTATATTTTTCATCTTGATCCCCAAAGAATCCTTTCATATAAGGATAAGCGAAAAATTCCATGCTCATAGAATCAATTTCACAAGCCTCTAATGTAGGCATTCTATAGCTAGGAACAGCTATTTTGCTTCCTAAATATCCTTGGAAAGCGTGACCAACTTCATGAGTTAATGTATCGACATCAGCGCTTGTACCATTGCTATTAGCAAAGATGAATGGAGCTTTATATGAAGGCATATAAGTCATATATCCTCCACCTCTTTTACCTTTTTTAGCATCTAAATCCATTAAGTTAGAATCGACCATAAAATTAAAGAATTTACCTGATTCAACGCTCATATCTTCATACATTTTTTTAGCAACACTAACTAAATATGTACTATTTCCAATAGGTTTAGCATTTCCACTTAAAAATTCTAAACTATAATCGTAGAATTCAGGTTTTTTAATATTAATTCTTTTAGCTTGTCTTTTCTTTAATTTAGTTACAAATGGAACGACATCTTCAGTAATTTGTTTTCTATATTCTTCTACCATTATTGAATTATAATCTAATCTAGATAATCTTAAATAACCAAAATCGACATAGTTTTCAAATCCCATCTTTTTAGCCATAGTATCTCTTACATGGACTAATTTGTCATATATCTCGCCAAATTCTTTATCGTGTTCTTCTAAAAAGCCATAAACTAATTTGCTAGCTTCGATTCTTGTATCTCTATCAGGATCACTTAAATATTTACCAAATTGAGATAAATTGAGGTGCTCTCCTTTATATTCGATATCAGCACTTGCCATAAGTTTTTCATATTCTGTTACAAGTTTATTTTCTTCAATACATTCTTCAACGATTTTTTCATCGAAACATTTAAAAGAATTTTCAACTAAATTAAAATAGTGTTTTCCTAATTTTTCTTCTAAATAACTTCTATTTTTAGATTCTAAAATAAGTTTTTCAAATTGTTGAGTATAAGTTTGAACTACAGGCATGATGTTATTAACTTTTTCCATTGCCTTTTCATACTTTTTATCAGTTGTATCAATACTATTTCTAATTGAAATTACTGTAGTATCGCTTTCGATTTTGTCACAATACTTAAAATATTTTTTGATTACTTTAAGTTCATCTTCCCCACTATTACATGCTTTAAATTCTTCAATTAATGCATCAATTTTTTCTTTAACCTTCTTTTCGTTTGGTACTCTTAATGGTAATTCATTAAAATTCATATAAATCTCCTTTTATTTTAATCCTGTTATTTCTTTAATTCTGAATAACTTCTTTATCCATTTGGTAGAAAATAAATTTCTCCAATAGTTAAAACCTATAACATATGTTTCGTAAGCTTGAGTCATTTCGGTATAATGTTCGCTTATCTCTTTAAAAGAAGAAAATAGCATCATAACTTTCTCTTTATCATAATTTTCAACATTATTCACAAATATTCTCTCTAATTCTTTTTTAGATAATTCTAATTTATTAAAAATATTAGAAACATTTTCTTTAGATATTGAATTAAATTCGTTGCTTCCGTATGATTTTATAAATTTTTCATAAGTTTTAGCATCAATTGAATCTTTAAAAAGATCATTAAGCTTCATCAAGCAATCTTTCATTTGATAAAAATCAATAGATATCGATTCTTCGATATGTTTAATTTTCTTTTTAAATGAATTCATAAAAGAGAAAGAAACTATAACTAAAATAATGTAAGCGATAAGCAGAATTCCTAACGCAACAAGCAAATAATGATACCAATGAATTTTAGAAATATTTAATAAAAACTTATAATACATATATGTATTATTTTAGTTTCTTATTTCGTTTATGTCTATTAAAAAGTATTAAAAAAGACCTATTTCTAGGTCTTTTTAATCAGTTAATTCTTAAACTATTTAATAATTTCACTGACAGTTCCAGCACCGACTGTTCTACCACCTTCACGGATAGAGAATTTAGTACCTTTTTCAACTGCGACTGGGTGAATTAATTCAACAGTGAATGATGTGTTATCACCTGGCATAACCATATCAGTTCCAGCTGGAAGAGTGATTGTACCTGTGACATCTGTTGTATGGAAGAAGAATTGTGGTCTGTAGTTTGTTAAGAAAGCTGTATGTCTTCCACCTTCTTCTTTAGTAAGAATATAGCAAGAACATGTGAATTTTGAGTGTGGAGTAATTGATCCAGGTTTTGCTAAGACTTGTCCTCTTACGACTTGGTCTCTACTAACACCTCTTAATAAGATACCTGCGTTATCACCTGATTCAGCGAAATCAAGTGTTTTTCTGAACATTTCGATACCTGTGACGACTGATGAAACTGTATCTTTGATACCGACGATTTCAACAGCATCGTTCATTTTAACGACACCTCTTTCAACTCTACCAGTGACGACAGTTCCACGACCTGTGATAGTCATAACGTCTTCGATTGGCATTAAGAATGGTTTATCGTTATCTCTTACTGGATCTGGGAAGTAGCTATCAACTGCATCCATTAATTCCATGATGTGAGCTTCTTCTGTTGGATCACCATCAAGAGCTTTTCTAGCACTACCTCTGATAATAGGTGTTTCGTCTCCTGGGAATCCGTATTTGTTTAATAATTCTCTGACGTCCATTTCGACTAAGTCGATTAATTCTGGATCATCAACTAAATCTGTTTTATTTAAGAAAACAATAATGTAAGGAACACCGACTTGTTTAGCAAGTAAGATATGTTCTCTTGTTTGAGGCATAACACCATCAGTAGCAGCAACAACTAAGATAGCGCCATCCATTTGAGCAGCACCAGTAATCATGTTCTTGACATAGTCTGCGTGCCCTGGACAGTCGACGTGAGCATAGTGTCTTTTTGCTGTTTCGTACTCGATGTGAGCTGTGTTAATTGTAATACCTCTAGCCTTTTCTTCTGGAGCGCTATCGATTTGATCGTAGTCTTCAGCTTTAGCTAAACCTTTCTTTGAAAGGACGTGTGTGATAGCAGCAGTTAAAGTGGTTTTTCCGTGATCGACGTGACCAATTGTACCAATATTAAGATGGGTTTTGCTTCTATCAAATTTTTGTTTTGCCATATAATATTTCCTCCTGAAATTTATTTTTGCATTTTGCAATGTATTTATTTTAAATTATTTTTTTATAACATTCAATGATTTAGTATTTAAAATCATCGTATTTTTAAGGGAAATATAACCCTTAAAAACACATTTGACTATTTAGAGCCTGCTTCTTTAACGATTTGCTCTTGAACAGCCTTTGGAACTTGTCCAAAATGATCAAATTCCATTGAATATGAACCTCTACCTTGTGTGAAACTACGTAAATCAGTAACATATCCAAACATCTCAGCAAGTGGTACTTCTGCTTCGACAATCTTAGCATTACCTCTTTGAGATTCACCAGTCATATTTCCTCTTCTACGTGAGATATCTCCAATGACGTCACCATAATATTGTTCTGGGACTGTAACTTCGATCTTCATGATAGGTTCAAGGATAACTGGATCACATTTTTTAGCAGCTTCTTTTAAAGCCATACTAGCAGCGATCTTATAAGCAGCTTCACTACTATCGACTTCGTGGCTAGATCCATCATGTAATGTAGCTTTGATATCGACTACTGGATAACCAGCGATTAATCCTCTATCTAAAGCGTTAATTAAACCGTCTTGAGTAGGTTTAATATATTCTTTTGGAACAGAACCACCAACGACTGCGTTGACGAATTCGAATCCTTTTCCAGGGTTAGGTTCAAAGTTGATAACGACGTGACCATATTGTCCACGACCACCAGATTGTTTAATATATTTACCTTCACAATCTCCAGCTTTTCTAATAGTTTCACGATATCCAACTTGTGGTTTACCAACGTTGACTTGAACACCGAATTCTCTCTTCATACGATCGACGATGATATCAAGGTGAAGTTCACCGACACCAGCGATAATTGTTTGACCAGTTTCTTCATTTGTATGAACTTTGAATGTAGGATCTTCTTCAGCTAATTTTTGAAGGGCGATTGACATTTTTTCTTGGTCAGCTTTTGTCTTAGGTTCGACAGCTTCTTCGATAACTGGTTCTGGGAATTCCATTTTTTCAAGGACGACATCGTAATTTTCATCACATAATGTCTCACCAGTTGTAGTATTCTTTAAACCGATGATGGCACCGATTTCACCAGCGTGAAGTTCTTCGACTTCTTGTCTATGATTTGAATGCATTAAGACAAGTCTTGCGATTCTTTCTTTTGAATTCTTGTTACTATTTAAAACGTAACTTCCTGATTTTAAGACACCGCTATAGACTCTAACATAAGCGAGTCTTCCGATGAATGGGTCAGTAGCAATCTTGAATGCTAATGCCATCAAAGGAGCGTTATCATCTGGATGACAGACATATTCAGTTCCATCAGGATTTGTTCCTTTTGCAGGTGGAATTTCAAGTGGTGATGGTAAGTAATCAATAACACCATCAATTAATAATTGAACACCTTTATTTTTATAAGCAGATCCGCAGAATACTGGGAAGAATTGACCAGTTAAAACTGATTTTTTAATAACTTTTTTGATTTCGTCGATTGTTGGTTCTTCACCTTCGAGTACTTTCATCATTAAATCATCATCGAATCCTGCTAAAGCTTCTAATAATTCGCCTCTTAAAGCTTTACATTTATCAACTAAGTGTGAAGGAATTTCAATTTGAGTAGGATCTTGATGTTTATCATCACATTTTGAGTAATCCCAAGCTTCCATTTTAACTAAATCGATAATTCCGCTTAAACTTGAACTGATTCCGATTGGATATTGAACAGCTTTTGCTGTAACGCCAAGTTTTTCATGAAGTGAAGCGACACTCATATCAAAATCAGCACCGATAGCGTCAAGTTTATTTACGAAGACAATTCTAGGAACGTTATATTTACTAGCTTGTCTCCAAACTGTTTCAGTTTGTGGTTCAACACCATTTTTTCCATCAAGAACTGTGATAGCACCATCTAAAACTCTTAATGAACGTTCGACTTCAACTGTGAAGTCAACGTGCCCAGGAGTATCGATGATGTTGAAACGATTTTCTTTCCAGAAACAAGTTGTAGCAGCACTAGTAATAGTGATACCTCTTTCTTGTTCTTGAGCCATCCAGTCCATAGTAGCAGCACCTTCATGGACCTCACCGATCTTGTGGATCTTGTGAGTGAAGAATAAAATACGTTCTGTAGTTGTGGTTTTTCCGGCATCGATGTGAGCCATGATACCAATATTACGAGTATGCTCTAAATCGTATTCTCTTTCAGCCATAAATTGCTCCTAAATTACCATTTATAATGTGCGTAAGCCTTGTTAGCTTCAGCCATCTTATGGACATCTTCTCTCTTCTTAACGGAAGCACCAGTGCCGTTAGCAGCATCGATAATTTCGTTACAAAGTTTATCTTCCATTGATTTTTCTTTTCTTAAACGAGCGTAGTTGACAAGCCATCTTAAACCTAAAGTGACTCTTCTTTCTTTGCTTACTTCAGTTGGTACTTGGAAGTTAGCAGCACCGATTCTTTTTGCCTTAAGTTCTACTTCTGGCATAATGTTATTAATTGCAGTTGCGAATACATCCATAGCTGGTTTTCCAGTTGTCTTTTCGATTTTAGCAAATGCATTATATAAGATTGTTTGAGCAGTGCTTTTTTTACCATCTAACATAATTTTGTTAATTAATCTTGTAACTAACTTTGAATTATAAATTGGATCTGGTAAATAATCTCTCTTTGTTACATTTCCCTTACGTGGCATAATTCTATCCTCCTATCTACTATTCTTTTGATTTAGGTTTCTTAGTACCATATAAAGATCTACCTTGTCTACGAGATTCAATACCTGCGCAGTCTAAACATCCTCTGATAATATGATATCTAACACCTGGGAGGTCTTTAACTCTTCCTCCACGGATCATAACTGTGGAGTGTTCTTGTAAGTTGTGTCCTTCTCCACCGATATATGCAGTGACTTCATAGCCATTGCTAAGCTTAACTCTTGCGTACTTTCTTAAAGCTGAGTTAGGTTTTTTAGGAGTCATTGTGCCTACACGGGTACAAACTCCTCTTTTTTGAGCACTATTTTGATTTGTTTCTTTCTTCTTTAATGAGTCAAATCTTTTTAATAATGCTGGTGCCTTTGACTTAAAAGTTGGTTTCTTTCTTCCTTGTCTAACTAATTGATTAATAGTTGGCATCTTTTTTCTCCTTTCATATTCACAATTCCTGGTGTATCAATATACACCGATAAAAAAAGTTTTTTTAAAACCTTGATAATAATACCAAAAGAGAAAGTTAATATCAACACTTATTTTAACTTTTGTTAATTCTTAAAGTTAATTCAGTTTTTAATTAAAAACATGACTTTAGTCTGAGAAAGTATAATATAAGTAACCTGTTG
>CAVKZO010000015.1:0-27614 GCA_963661135.1 Lachnospiraceae bacterium
TATTGTAATTATTTAATATTTTAGCTCCTTGAGTTAAATAATTTAATCCTAATTGATATATACCTACAAATAAACCTATTAAACACCCAATAAACGCTATTAAAGAAAAATATTTAACAAAAGTAACAAATTTTTTCATGCACTTATTATAACTCAAACAAAAGGAATATGTTAAAATAATCACATGGAATTTAAAGAACATTTAAAAAAATATTTAAGTGAAGAAAATATAAATAAACTAGAACAATCTTTATTAGAAGAAAGAACTAATTCTTTAATATTAAATGTAGATAAAATTAATAAAGAATCATTTTTAAATGAATATAAAAATGTTAAAGCATTTAAATATGTAGATAACGCATATTATTATAATAAAAAAGAATATGAATTTGGTAAAAGTTACCTCTTTGATAATGGCGCATATTATATAATGGATGCCTCTAGTATGCTTGTTACATCAAATTTAAATTTAAAAGATGGTTCTTTAGTTTTAGATATGTGTGCTGCTCCAGGAGGAAAAACTATATCTTTAGCTTTAAAAAATAAAAATATTCATATTTTAGCAAATGATTTGAGTTACTCTAGAGCCTTAACAATGTCTAGTAACATTGAAAAATTAGGCTTAAGTAATATCGAAATTATATCTACTGATTTAAAGGAACATTATTTAGATTTATTAGAAAAGTTTGATGCGATTATTTTAGATGCACCATGTTCAGGAAGCGCAATGTTTAGAAAACTTGAAGAGATGCAAAAAGATTGGAATTATCAGAAAGTTTTAAAACAACAAACAATACAAAAAGAATTGATTGAAATAGCTTATAAGATGCTTAAAAAAGGTGGTAAATTAATATATTCCACTTGTTCTTTTAGTTATGAAGAAGATGAAGAAGTAATTCTTTCCTTTTTAAAAAATCATAATGATATGAAAGCTATTTTAAAAGATGATTATAAAGAAATTTATCATGATTCATCACTTAAAGAAGGATGCCACTTATTTCCTTTTAACTTTTTAGGAGAAGGTCAATTCTATTGTCTATTAATTAAAGATGGAGATTCTAATATTATAAAAACAG
This sequence comes from Lachnospiraceae bacterium, assembly GCA_963661135.1. Lineage (GTDB taxonomy): Bacteria > Bacillota_I > Bacilli_A > RFN20 > CAG-826 > Onthovivens. The sequence continues at coordinate 1,077 of CAVKZO010000015.1, forward strand.
ATGAGGATAAACTTCAAAAATTAAATAAAGAATTAAAAGAGATAGTAAATACATATAATCTTGATTTTAAATATTATGAAAATATCAATGGATCAATATACGGATATAATTACGATTTTAAATTAAAAAATATCCCTATTATTAGAAAAGGAATATTTATAGGAGAATTAACTAAAGGTATCTTTAAACCATCATTTAATTTAGCTCATTATTTAGATAATAAAAATTCAATACAATTAACTTTAAAAGAGAAAGATCAATACATTCATGGAGATACATTTAATAAGGATTTAAATATTAAAAATGGATATTATATAGTTTCTTATAACGGTTTAAATTTAGGTTATGTTAAATATGTAAATAAAGTATTAAAAAACCTCTATCCTAAAGGATTGAGGCATTAATTTATTTTTTATTTAAGAATTTAAGTTTGCTTTGATCGATCTTTTTAAATTCACTAACTTCATTATCCATCAAATTATGAAGTTCTTCAGCTAATTGAATTGTATTTTTATCTTTATAATCATCGTATTTTAATTCTTTACTAACTTTAATTAATATTGGGTTATATTTATCTTTATATTTAGTATTTACTGCTCTAAATGTTCCAAATATTGGACAAATCATAATGTTAGCTTGAGTTTTAAATGCACATCTAAATGTTCCTGGATGAAACTCTCCTACTCCTTTTTCTAGCGGTTCTTTATTTCTAGTGCCTTCTGGGAATATTAATATATCGAGTTTATCATCGCTTAATATTCTTTCTTGAACGCTTTTAAATGTCTTTAATTCTTGCTTTAAATTGCCTCTATCGAGGAATTCTCCTTCCATGATTCTAATGATTCTTCCAACAAGAGGATATTTTCTAGTTTCTTTTTTAGCAACGAATGTAACTGGATTTTTAGCTACACTTAAAAATAATAAAGGATCTAAAAAAGATAAGTGATTTGAAAATATTAAATAATTTTTATTTCGATCTTTGGATTCATAAAATTTTAAAAATTGTTCATCGTAACAAACGATATTAAACGCTTTTAAAATATTCCTACAAATCTTTTGAACTTTAGCGAATCTTTTTTCGATTGGTATCTTTTTAGGATTGATACTATAAGGAAGTATCCAAGCGAAATATTCAACGATAAATCTAGGTATTAAAACAAATACAGCTTTCAAATATTTAAACATAATTAATCTTCTTTCTTTAAAAACACATTAACTTCAAATGGGTTCATTGGAACATTTTTAACGATGAAATTACGATCATCAATCTTACCAGCATAAGAAATTAAAACATGATAATAATCATTTAAATCAACATTGATTTTTGAATTTGTAGGATTATATAAAATAATTAAATCTTTATAATTCTCACCAAATTTTTTAAGTTTGATCATGAGCCCACCATTATCTAAATTGATAAAGTAGACATTATTTCCGATTTCTTCGCTAGTCAAATTAGTTTTTCTTAAAGATGACTTTTTAAATTTAATTATAGTAGCTAAATATAAAGCCATATCGTATCTTTCATCTAATACAGAATAATCAAATTTATTATATTTATCACCTAAATTGTATGTATTATCCACTCCAAATTTAGTTAACCCAATCTCTTGACCTGCATGAATAAAAGAGACTCCGTAGCTTAACAAAATTGTTAAATTTATAGTCTTTATAATTCTTAAACAAGTGTCTTTATCTTTGATATTGTTATTTAAACAATCAAACAATGTAGCATTATCGTGACATTCACAATAATTTAACGATTGATTTACATCTATATATTTTTTATTGAAACAATAATCGACTACACTTCCTAAAAAGACATATTTAAAGCCTTCTAAATATGATGAATTACCAGCTAAATAACCCATTGTTGAGCTCATATTTGGACCTTTTACTATATCTCTAAACGAATCGTTAAAGAAAGCGATTCCAGGTATTTTGAATGCATTTAAATAGCTTGATCTTTCGTTACTTGGTAACGCTTGACCCATGTCCCAACCTTCTCCATAGACCATACCATCTTTTTTAATAGATTTTACTATCGCTTCAACATGTTTCATCGTAGGAATATCAATTAAGCCCATTAAATCAAATCTAAATCCATCGATACCATATTCTTCCATCCAATATTTAATCGAATCAAGAATCATCTTTCTAACCATAGGTCTTTTAGTGTCTAAATCATCTCCACAGAAAGAATCATTGGATATTTTCCCGTTTTTAAGTTTTCTAAAATAGTAATTTGGTACAACTTTTTCAAATACGTTATTCATATAATCGTAAACATGATTAAAGACAACATCCATATTTACTTTAATTCCGCACTCATGAAGTTTTGCTACCATCTTTTTAACTTCAATAATTCTAGAATACGGATCGTTAGGATCTAAAGAGTAACTTCCTTCTGGAACAAAATATTGTTGAGGATCATAACCCCGGTTATAACTATTTTTAGCATTTAATTCATCGATTGTTTTAAAATCGTAAATTGGAAGAAGTTGTACGTGAGTTATTCCTAACATTTTTAAATAATCTAACCCTGCTGGATTGCCATTCAAAGTGGTTTTTCCTTCTTCAACTAAACCTAAATATTTTCCTTTGTTTTCAATATTTGTATGTTGATCAACTGTAAAATCTCTCACGTCGAGTTCATAAACTACTGCATCGATATTTTGTTTTAAAAATGGAAGTTTATCATTATGTAAATCGATTTTAACTTTAGAAAAATCAATTACTGCACTCTCTTCTCCATTTGCGCTACTTCCTTTTCCATACGGATCAGTAGTAATAAAGGTAACACCGCTATTATTAATTACATATCGATATAAATAACTATCGTAATCTCCGTTTAAAGTTAAAGAATAAACACCTTTTTCTCCTCTAACCATTTGTAAAACAGATTGTTTATCACCTTTAGTTTTCTTAATTAATAAACATACAGAACACGCTAAAGGAGCCCATATTTTAAATGTTGTTGCTTCTTTTGTATAATTTGCACCTAAGTCATTTCCGTAATAAGTATATTTTTCATCAAAATCACTAAATTCAGTAGCAGAATTAACGTTTAATGGTACACTACCAAAATCTTTGATCATGATAAAATATTTGTTACCTAATGTAATATCAAATTTTGATTTACATTCATATATTACGATACCGTTTAAAAAACTTGATTTAACAATATCTAATTTAATATATTTTTCTTCATTAACTATTAAATATATTGGTTCATTTTCATCTTTTTCAATTTCAGAAAATATCTCTACTTTAACAATGTTATTTGGAAATAATTTTGCACTAAAAAACGAATTTAACATATTTGTTTATTCTCCTTTAATCGAATAATTAATTTCAGCTACGTCAGCGCCGCTTCCTGGATTGTCTTTATGTCCGTAGTTAGAACTATGAACTAAGACTTTAGTTCCTTTAGCGCTATTTGATGAATCGGTTTGTTTCTCAATAATTCCTTCTGCTCTAAGTTGTTCAAATATTTTACCAGCTCTAGTAAAACCGACATTAAAGCCTCTAGCAATTTTAGAAATCGAGAAATAATCTTGTTCCATACAAGCTTTTTTAACCGCTTCATAAATCGCGTCATTTTTCTTTTCTAATCTCTCTTCATTCGTTAATGGGGCGCTTTCATCGACGCTATCTTCAACTAGATTAATAAAATGAGCATCTGGAATGAATTTATATCTATTTCTAATAAAACTACAAACATTCTTCTCTTCAACCTTTTCAACTAAAGCACTTTGAATACGGATGAGACCACCTTGATTTGCTAATAGAGGAGTCTTAAACAATAAGTCACCATTTCCTAAAAGATTTTCTCCTCCAGCTTTATCGATAATATTTAAAGAATCGACTTGGCTAGCGCATAATAAAGAAACTCTACTAGAAAAGTTTGACTTAATAACACCATCGATTACCGATGCTCTAGGAGCTTGAGTAGCAACCATTAAATGAATTCCGCAAGCTCTAGCTTTTTCAGATAATGATTTTACATATGTGCCAATATTTTTATTTGCACTAACAAGGTTAGAATATTCATCAACAACAACAAGAATAAATGGAATAGGTCTTTTATTATGTTCTTTGGCGTAAGTTTCATTGTATTCTTTTAAATCAACTAAATCAGCCTCTCTAAGTATCTCATATCTTTCTTCCATGATTTGAACAACTTTTTGTAATGCGATATAAGCCTCACTTGCTTCAGTGACAACTGGACATAATAAGTGAGGAATATTATCGAAGGTTGTAAATTCAACACGTTTAGGATCGATAATTAAAAGCCTAAATGTTTCTGGAGAATTTCTCATAACTAAAGATAGAATAATAGAATGCATAAAAACAGATTTACCACTACCTGTAGTACCACAAACTAATAAGTGAGGGAATTTAGTGTAATCTAAATTGATGTATTCTCCTGAAATATTTTTTCCAAATGGTACAAACATACCCATAAATTTATCTTCTCTTAAAGGAGGTAAATGTTCAAAGACATCTTTAAATTCAACTGTTGCTCTTTTAGCATTAGGAACCTCGATTCCGGAAGTGCTTTTTCCAGGAATAACAGCTTCAAATCTAGCGTTACTACCATTTAATTGAATTGATAAATCATCTAAATATTTATCAAAATTCTTAATTGAATAATTTGGTTCTGGTTTTAAATCATATCTTGTGACTGAAGGACCGATTGTATAGCCAACAACACTCGCTCTAACACCGAAATTTTTACAAAATTCATTAATGACATTAACTCTTTCATTAGCAAGTTGCGTATTTTCTTCTTCACCATTGTTTAATCCTCTATCTCTTAATAAACTTGATGGTGGATATGCATAGTTTTTATAATCAACATTTTCTTCAACTTGCTTTTTCTTATTTTCAACTAATGTTGGCTTAACTTCTTCTACTTCTTCTACCTCATCATTAACGACTGGCTCATTATATACCTCATTTATTGAATATTCATCACTTATATCGTTTTCACCATTATCATCAAAACTAATTTCTTCTTCAATTGGATTCATATTGCTAATAATTTCTTTCTTCTCTTCAGCCTTCACTTCATTTTGTGTGTAATTTGACGAAACATTTTCTTCAAAAGAAGGTTTAGTAAATGTAGCGTTATTTTCATTTGTATAATTATTTTCAACAACTTGTTTTTTATGTTCTTGAGTAGAATTTTTAGGTTTTTCAACAACTTTTGTTTCTTTTTCTTTTGTTAAATCACTAGAAAAGAAACTATCATCAAAAACAGCTTTAGTTAATCCTGTTGAATTTGAATTTCTATTGATATAAATATAATTTGATTCATTATTTTCTTTTTTTATTTGATTATTATCTACATTTTCTTTTTCTATATGTTCTTCTTCAGTTACTTTTGTTTCGCTTAAAAATGAAGTATTTTCAGTAGTTTTTTCTACATTTTCATTATTAACAGCAATATTTTTTTCTACATCTTCAATAACGACATCTTTAGCATCTTTAAATTCCTGTTCTTTTTCTTTCTTTTTAAGATGTTTAATGTAGCTATTTAAATACTTTCCAAATCTAACGACTAATTTTAATAAGACAAAAACAGTACCTAAGCTTATGAACACTCCACCGAAACAATAACTTCCAATATTACTCATCGTTGAATTGATGATACAAGTTAAAGTTAAACCGATAATTCCAACGTTCTTACTATAATCGATCTTAGGGAAAGTTGAAAAAGATTCTTTAAACGCATTAGCAAAATTATTTAAAGTGGTTTCGTCACTTCCTAAATAAGAGTAAGTTTGTCCATCGATTTGTAATCCCGAAAATGTTAAATAACTATTTACTCCACTATACATCGAATTAGTAAAAATAATCATAACTCCTAAAGTGATTAAAACTAAACCGATAAGTAAAAAACTCATCTTTACTCTAACTTTTTTTCCGGCGATTAAACTAATTCCGTAAAGTAAAATTATTAAATAGACAATATAAGAAATTATCGTTCCAACAAAAAAGGAGATACAATATGTAAAAAATTGTGCAAATGGAGTGTAATTTACCATACCCATAATAGCGAAAAGACATAAAAATACACCCTTTGCTATATATAATTGATTTTTAGTAACTCTATCTTTTAACTTCTTCTTTTCTTTCTTCATAAAAACTCGTTTCTTTTATTATATAAAAGAAGTTTAAAAAATTCTATATATAGTTAAAAAAATGAGCGGTAATAATCGCTCATTTTGTATTAATCTGTAACAATGATATTCGCTCTAATAACAGGATTTCTATTATTGCTTCTTAAAAGTAAAGTTGAAATCTTTTTATTGATGCTTTCTTCGGTTTTGCTAGGGTTAAAATCTTTAGTTTCTTTAATAAATTTTTCAGTTTCATCAAGGAAGATTTTAGTGATTTCTTTAAGCATTAAGTCTGCTTCTTTATCTTTCAAGAATAAGAATCCTCTCATTTGAACATCAGGCATAAATGATATCTTTCTACTATTTTTACTAACTCCGACAGATAAAACTACGACACCATCTTCACTTAACCTTGATCTTTCGTTGATGATTTCATTGACAACATCTCCAACTCCGATTCCATCAATCATCACATCTCCTACTTTAATTTCATCTCTTATATTGAAATCAGGTAAACATTTTCCGTCGACATAATTGAACGATTGACCGTTATCAAATAAGAATATGTTATTGTGTGATAATCCTAAATGCATATCGAATGCTAATTTTGCATTGGATAATAAATTTACGTAATATCCTTGAATTGGCATGTAATATTTTGGTTTTAATAAGCTGAGAAGCATCTTTAAATCTTCTTCGTAAGCGTGCATTTTAGATAATGTTTTTCTTGTGATGTATCTAACGTGACACCCGGTTTTATAAATTTCATCGATAGTTGAAGTTGAAATAACTTCATTTCTATCGCTAGGTGGACAAGCTATGATAAAAGTATCATTTTCTTTAATCCTAATTTGCTTATCTTCATTTTCGCAATTTGCTAAAATAGACAGTTTTTCATATATTTTTTCACCTTCATCGCTAATCAAAATAACTAATTCTTGATCCTTTTGTCTTAAAACTTCTTCTAAAGGTATGATATTTCTAGGGTTGAAGAAATCGTTTTCAGTATATTTTCTAAGTCCGTAAATCTTCTTACCTACATCATCATAAAGACAAATCTTTTTATTAAATTCTTTACATAATTTAAAGACTTCGTTGAAGTGGTATAAATTTTCACTGCTCAACGCGATAAATATTCTTCCTGGTGCTTCTTTAAAGAATTTTGTTAACACTGGAAATAGTCTATGAGAAGGAGAACAATATCCAGGTTTAGTTGAATTTAAAGAGTCACTTAAAAGTAAAAGAGTTGGGAATTCAGCTATTTTTCCTAATGTATTTAAGTCGAGATTGAAATATTTTTCATTAGAATATTCAACGATGAAGTCACCGCAATATACGATATTTCCAGAATTTGTTCTTAAAGAAAAACCGAATGTTGAAGGCATTGAACAACATGTTGAAAATAAATCGATAACGTATTTATCTATCTTTATTTGTCCTGGTAAAGTTACGATTCTAAAGTCGTAATTATTTTCTTGCATATATTTATTGGAGAATTCTACAAGCATCAATTTTGTCAATTGAGTACAGTAAATTGGAGCTTTAACTTCTTTATAAATATATGGTAATCCACCAAAATTATTCTTTTTAGATTTAGTTAAAATATACGCTTTAACCCTATTTTTATTTTCTACTAAATAAGAAAAATCTGAAATTATAAAATCAATTCCAGGAGCATTTTTATCAGGATATTTAAAACCTGCATTTACGACAAAAATATCGTTATTTACTTCAATTATATAAAGATCTTTTCCTTCTTCGTCTAGGCCACCTAGAGCCATTACTTTTATTTTATCCATATTTTATTCCTTTATATAAGATTTTAACAAATTTTCATTTGTTTTAATAGATTATTTTCTAAATCATATAAAGAAAAAACTTGAGATTCACTATCGTAAATTATATAAGTCTTCTCTTTATTTACTTTAGGTAACGACATACTTCCAGGATTGATTACATAGTGATTATTAGATTTATTTAAACAATAAACATGAGTGTGACCATATAAAAAGCAATCACCATCATTATATTTAAACGAATCTTCATTGTATATATCGCCATGTGTTAAATAAAAAATATGATTCCCGACTTTAATCTTAGCTTTATTTTTAAATTTAACACCTAAAACATAAGCATCTACCCTCGAATCACAATTTCCTTTTATCACTAAAAGTTTATTTTTTATTTTTTCTAACGATGCATAAACATCTATTGGATAATAGTCTTTTGGAGGAATATTTCTTGCTCCGCTATATCCAATATCACCTAAAAGTATTATTTTTTTAAAATTATATTCAGTATCCAAAGATACGAGCTTTTCGCTCGCACCTTTGGATCCATGAATATCACTAACAATTAAATATAACATCTAATTATTTCTTTAAATGGAAGAAACCAAATTTCTTTTTAGAAGTTTCTTTTGGTTCTTCTTTCTTTTCTTCAACTAGTGGTTCTTTAACTTCTTTTTTAACTTCTACAAATCCTTCTTCATCTAAAGTATTTTTGTAAGTTTCTTTTTTATAGTTTTCTTTCTTTTCGAATTTTTTATTGTTATTATTTCCGCCTTTTTTATCAGAATGTTTTCTTTCTTGATAATCAGCAGGTTTTTCAGTGAATTCTTTATGAGAAACTTTAACCTTTCCTTTCTCATCGATTTCAATTACTTTAACTTTAATAACATCACCGATATGTAATACATCATGGGCGTCTTTAATATAGCCGTAACCATAGTTAGAAATATGTAATAATCCTTCTTTATTTCCGAATAATGATACGAATGCACCATAATTTTCAACTCTTGTTACTTTACCTTCAAATTCTTCACCGATTTCAACTTCTTTAACGATTTCTTCAATAATAGCTTTAGTTTTATCTAATATTTCTTGTCTAGTATGGTATAAAACTACTTTACCATCATCATCGATATCAATCTTAACTTGATCGCATTTTTCAATGATTTCGTTAATGACTTTTCCACCACTTCCAATAACATCTTTAATCTTATCTTTATCGATGTAGAATGTTTCAAATTTAGGAGCATATTTAGAAAGTTCTTTTCTAGGTTCAGAGATAGCTTTACTCATAACTTCTCTAATTTCTGCTCTAGCTTTATGAGCTTGCATTAAAGCGTCGTGAAGAATTTCTCTTGTGACACCTTTAATCTTAATATCCATTTGTAAAGCAGTTACACCGACTTCAGTACCAGCAACTTTAAAATCCATATCTCCGAAGTGATCTTCTAATCCTTGAATATCAGTTAAGATAGTATATGGATGATTGCCATCTAATGGACCAGATGTAATTAATCCCATAGCGATACCGCTAACCATTCTTCTAATTGGGACACCTGCTGCCATTAAAGCCATACAAGAAGCACAGATTGAAGCTTGTGAACTACTTCCGTTACTTTCAACAACTTCAGCGACACATCTAATAGTGTAAGGGAATTCTTCTTCTGTAGGTAAAACGTAACTTAATGCTCTTTCTCCTAATGCACCATGACCGATTTCTCTTCTTCCTGGAGTTCCTGTTTTTCCAATTTCACCAACCGAGAAAGGTGGGAAATTATAGTGATGCATCCAACGTTTTGAATCTTCTGGTGATAAACTTTCTAAAATTTGTTCGTCATCTTTAATTCCTAAAGTGCAAGTTGAGATTACTTGAGTTTGACCTCTAGTAAACATTGCACTTCCGTGAACTCTTGGTAATAAGTCAACTTGAGCATCTAATGGTCTAATTTCATCAATCTTTCTTCCATCAGGTCTTATCTTTTCTTCTGTGATAAGTCTTCTAACTTCTTTAGCGACCATTCCTTCAAGAATATCGTTAACCATTAACATAGTTAATTTGTGATCTTTTTCATTTGCGTATTCTCTTGAATCATAATCATCTAAAATTTCATCTTTTAATGCATCGATTGCATCTTGTCTTTCTAATTTATCAAAGATAGAAATTGCCTTAACCATCTTTTCTCCAATTCTAGAATAGATGTCATCAACAATTGCTTTATCTGGAGCATATAAAGATACTTCTCTTTTTTCTTTTCCGATTGCTTCTTTGATTTCATTTTCAAAATCACAAAGTTGTTTAATTGCTTCATGACCGAACATGATAGCATCAAGCATTTCATCTTCACTTAATTCGTTAGCGCCAGCTTCAACCATGTTGATAGCTTCTTTTGTACCAGCGACTGCTAAATTTAAGTCAGATACTTTTCTTTCTTCAACAGATGGGTTGATAATTAATTTTCCATTTACTCTACCAACATAAACTCCAGCGATAGGTCCATCGAATGGAATATCACTTACACAAAGTGCTAAGCTTGATCCAAACATAGCTGTCATTTCAGGAGTTGAATCCATATCGACACTCATGACAGTGTTGATGATTTGAACTTCATTTCTAAAACCATCACTAAACATAGGTCTAATAGGTCTATCGATTAAACGTGCAGTTAAAGTAGCGTGTTCTCCAGGTCTACCTTCTCTTCTTAAAAATCCTCCAGGAATTCTTCCAACAGCATATTGCTTTTCTTCATATGTTACTGTTAATGGGAAGAAATCTCCCTCTTTTGGTTCATCACTACAGCAAACTGTAGATAATACTACGGTGTCATTGTACCTAACAAAACAAGCACCATCGGCTTGCTTTGCAATTTCGCCGATTTCAACAATGAGTTTTTTTCCGAAAAACTCTTTTTCAAATACTCTTTTCATTTCTCATTTCCTTTTCTAAACTAATAAAATTATAGTATCAATAAAAATACTTTTCCATAAATATTAATATTTATGAAGACTTATTTAACTATCAAATTAACCAAATAAAAAAGGGCCTAAGCCCTTATTTTTTTATTTCTTTGCTTTTCCTTGGTTAGCAACAGCGTTCATAGCAGCTTTAATAGCTTCTTGGTCGCCTAAATATTTTTTAGATAAAACATTGAAGTGTTCATCAAATTCATAAACAAGTGGGACACCTGTAGGAATATTTAAGTTGACGATTTCATCATCGCTAATGTTTTCTAAATATTTAACTAAAGCTCTTAAGCTGTTTCCGTGAGCAGCGATAATAACTTTTTTACCGCTTACGATAGCTGGTTTAATTTCAACTTCCCAATATGGAAGAACACGAGCTACTGTATCTTTTAAACATTCAGTTAAAGGTAAATCACTAATTGAAACACCTTCATATGCTTTTTGATTTGCTGGGTTTCTATCATCTTCACTTGTTAATGCTGGAGGTTGAACATCATAGCTTCTTCTCCAAACTTTAACTTGAGCATCACCGTATTTTTCAGCTGTTTCAGCTTTATTTAATCCTTGTAAAGCTCCGTAATGTCTTTCATTTAATCTCCAAGTTTTAGTAACTGGAATATATTCTTCTCCCATTTCTCCTAAAATGTAATTTAATGTATGGATTGCTCTTTTTAAATAAGAAGTGTATGCGCAATCAAAATGAAATCCTGCTTCTTTTAATAATTTTCCACCATTTTTTGCTTCTTCAACGCCTTTTTCACTTAATTCGACATCTGTCCAACCTGTAAATAAATTTAATTTATTCCATTCGGATTCACCATGTCTAACTAAAACTAATTGATATGTTTTTGCCATTTTTTCTCTCCTTTAAAACAATATTTATTATAAATAAAAAACATTAAAAATTAAATACAAACTATCACTCTATTTTATACTTGCTTTCATGTAGCCAATTTCTAATGTTGAATTATAAAATTCTTTCAATAATTTATACATTTCATCTAAATCTTTACTGCCTATTACCTCATAATTTGAATGCATTGCAAGTTGAGCAATGCCGATATCTACACTATAAAAAGATAATTGACTATTAGAGATATTACCTAATGTGGAACCACCTCTTACATCGCTTCTATTATAAAAATCTTGTGTTTTAACTTTCGCTTTATTAGCGATCAATTTAAGTACGCTACTAGAGAATGAATCGCTTGTATAAGCCATATTTGAGTTATGCTTTACAACTATTCCCTGATTCATTAAAACAATATTTTTATCGTCTGATTTTTCTGGGTGATTAGGGTGTAAAGCATGTGCATTATCTGCACTAATTAAAAATGATTTCGCTATGCTTTTTTCATATTCTTCTTTTGAAAGACCTAGTGATTTAGCGATTCTTTTTAAATTTAACTTCAAGAAATTAGAATCAGCACCATTTAAAGAATTGCTTCCTACTTCTTCATTGTTAAAAACTACACATACATCAATTCCACTTTCGCATTTTGAATCAATTAGACTCAATGTGCTTGAAAAAGCACAAGCTAAATCATCTAATTTTGGAGATGCAATAAAATCTTTATTAACACCTAAATATTTAGCTTTTTCTCTATTGAATAAATATAAATCATAAGAAAGAATCTCTTCATTTTCTTCTTTGGTTTTGTCTATTAATTCTAAGAATAAATCTTTTTTACTTAAACCAATTATTGGTAAAAGGTCTTCTTGAGCATTATATGCAAATCCGCTATTGATCTCTCTATTAAAGTGAATTGCTAAATTTGAAATAATGCATAAATCATCATCAAAATCTACAATTCTGGTTTCAATTGAATCACTATTTTTATAAACGATTCTTCCTGAGATTCCTAATGGTTTATCTAGCCAACAAGAATCGATCATTCCGCCATATTTTTCTACTTTTAATTTATTGTATCCATTAAATTCGATAGTAGGATTTTCTTTGATTTTTAAAGCTGGAGAATCAGCGTGACTTGCTACGATTTTAAAATATAAATCATTTAAGTTTTCGCTTACTTTAAAAGCTAAAATAGAACTCATATTTCTTAAAATATAATACGATTTCCCACACGAAATATTAAAATCTTCATCTTCTTTAAGTTCGGTAAAACCAGCTTTATTTAATTCGTTTTTAATATTTTCTACTGATTGAAATTCACAATGAGATGAATTTAATAAATCTATTACTTTTTTATTTATTCCCATAAGTTCTCCTTACTTAATATAAAATTCTGCATAATATGGGTAGTCACCATATTCATCTTCAACATTCACAGAAATAAAATCATGAGTTTTATATGTGAAATCTGTATCCATGCCAAATAATACGCTAGAAATATAATAATCACTATCTGTTTTATAATTTTTAAACTTGAATGATTTATTAGAAACCGTAAAATCTGCACCCAATTCTTCACCATCATAGCTAAAACTTAAAGATCCAGTTTTATTTTCCTTATCAATAGTTATCGATATATCACTAAATTTAGTATTAGTAGAAGCAATTAATGCTCCATCATACATATTCATAAGACCTTCATCGCTATTTTCATAGAATGTTACTGTCCTTTCTATAGCGTTAGATGCATCGGTTAATTTAGTATCATAAATTTTAATTGTGCATTCACCAGCTTTACTACCAGTTAAATATACATAATTATTTTCGATTCTACATGTAGCTTCTGCATCATTCTTAATAAATTCATATTGTAAATTTAATGAAGCATTGCTTGGAGTAGGTATAATTTTAGCTTTCTTTTCATCACCAATTAAAACTCTAGAAGATAATCTATCACTTCTTGAATTAGAGATCCCTATTTTTTCTAAAGGTTTCTCACTGCAGTTTAAAATAATAGTTTTAGTTATACCTTTATTAGAAGATACTGTAACTATTAATCCAGTAATTGCTTTTTTAAAAGTTAAACTTGTTTTTGCAGCGTTTATTGTAGCAGCTTCAGTATCGCTAACACTAGTAATTGTAACTTTATCGACTCTAGAACTATAACTAGAAGGAGAAACATTTGATATTTCTAATGTTGGTGATTCACCGACAAAATAATCCGTTGTAATAGTTTTCGATGATCCATAACCTTTATAGAAAGCAACATCATAATTCGTTAAATATAAAGAATCATAATCAAATCCATCAACACCTTCTCTTCTTGCACCTTTTGTAATCCCGAAAGAAATATTTTCAGTACTATCTTTACCTGTTCTTTTTCCAGAATCATCATCTGTATTATATTTAGTAAATGTACCTGTTCCTTCAACAAGTAATCCACCTTCAAATTTTAAAGTTAAATTCGAATCATATCCATAAGATATTGAACTAGAATTGTATGATGAAGTTATAGAGTAAGTTCCATTTTCGTATGAGAAATCGATAGTTTTTTTAGCATCTGCACTTGAAAAATAATTACTATTAGTTTTTACATATTTTAAAACATTATTACTTAATCCGCACATATTTGCTGAGTTATTTCCCTTTGCAAATATTGGCATACAACTAACATCACTTGCTTCAGCTCTATTATAATTGCCATCATATGTTTTAGCTTCACCGTCAACTAAAGTATAGCAATTTGTATAATTTGTATAACCGCCATCATTTTTCTCAACAAAATATACTTTATCATCTTTAACACCTACGCTTTTAAATATATTTTCAGTAGATGAAGAAGATTGGTAAACACCATTTAATTCAACTTTATTAGTAAATACTTCATAACTAATTTCATTATTTGTATCAATTGAATCATCAGATTTTGTCTTTTTATAGTTATATGTACCCGATTTTACTTCGGTTTTTTCTTTAGTAATAGAGTTAGTTAATAATGTAGATAATTCATCAAGGGCACTATCTCCTAATGTTTTTACTTCAAAATCTAATGTATCAACTAATCCCTTTGAAGTAGTTAAAGTAATTGTAATCTTTTCATCTTCTCCAGTTGCTTTTACACCTCTAATCTTATTTCCTTCAACTTCAATATAACTTGGATTACTAGATGTTAAAGTGAATGTATCAGTAGATTCTACTGGTAATAAACTACAACTAATTTCTAATTCTTCACCTACTCCAATATAATCTTTTCTAGAGACGATTTTTACACTTGTCGGATCTTTAGATTCGACAGTTATAGTTAAGGGAATACTAGTGACATTATTAACACTTAATGTGATATTTGTTGTACCGACACTAAGTCCTTTAATATTTCCTTCACTATCAATACTAGCAACACTGGTATTTGAAGAAGCCCATACTAAAGGATAGTTGTCATCATTATTTTTAATATCACCGATCAATTTAATTGTTTCATCAACTTTTATAGTTGTTTTACTAGGAGTAGCTATAGCAACAACTAATTCTTTTTTCTCTACAACACTAAATTCAATCTCTTCGGTTTTTAAATCTTTATATTTTGCATAGATCTTAGATGTACCGACTTTTAAAGCTTTAATAGTGAATTTTTCTACACCAATAATATCAGTATTTGAAGATATAATTTCTATATTTTCAGTGTCAGTTGCATTTTTTAAAATTGGTTCTAGAGTTAATGAATCACCTTCATTTAATGTTGTTTTTGAAGGTGTTTTTAAAGTTAAACTAACTTTTTCTTGAACACTAAACTCTATAGCACTACTAGAATATTCTTCATAAACTGCGCATATCTTAGATGTTCCAGCTTTTTTAGCCGTAATTGTATTTCCATTAACGCTAATAACATCTGGATTAGATGATTCTAATTTAATTTTAGTAATATCTTTTATATTTTCACTATTAATTTTTAAAGTTAAAGAATCACCTACAAATAAAGAAGTTGAAGTAGGAGTTTCAATGCTTAATTTAATAGTTTCATCCACCTTTTCTACTTCGATTTTAATTCTATCTGTAGTTATATTGCCGCATTCAGCATAAATGTAGCTAAACCCTTCTTTTAATGCTTTAATCGTATGATTTTTAACTGAAACTACAGTTTCATCAACGCTGATCAATTTAATTGAAGTTACATCATCGATACCTTCGTAATCAAATTCAATATTTAAAGATTCTCCAACAGTTAAAGTGGTTTTTGATGGGGTTTTAACACTTAATTTGATACTTACATTAGTATCATTACATGAAGTGATAGTTAAAGGAATTGAAGAAATTAAAGCAAGAGACGTTAGTAAAATAATCTTATTTTTCTTCATCATTATGCCTCCACATATTCAGGTATTTCTGTAGTACCAATATTGGAAAAAGTCATATCCATATCACGAGGAATTTCATACCCTTGAGTATCAGTATATGTATAACCAACAACGATCTTTTTAATTTTATTGCTACTATTTAAGAATATTTCAGCTTTATCACCTTCTCCATTTGTAAAGTAAGATATAGCATAAGATCCAGGTAATAAATAATTACCCATATAACCTAAAACATATGTGTTATCACATACAAATTTATTATTTTCTGAATCGTATTTAAATAATTCTGGAGCGATTTCAGCACATTTTAATACAAAATAATCGTATGTTTTTGGATCGACATTATAAGATTGAGAATAAGTTGGTTTAACATATTCCCATTTAGATGTTTCTTCATTAAAATCAAAATATCTTAATTTATCATCATCAGCGATAGTTTTATCAACTTTATAATATAAATCAAAATCTCTTCTTTCAGTAGATGCAGATTGTCTATGATACACTTTATCGCTTCCATTAAAATACCAGATGCTATCGTATTCAGTATTAGGTTTTTCATCCCTATCATGTTCATTCATGGTAATTGTATAATTTCCACTTAATTCTGATAAAGCACTCTTTAAAATAGCTTCTTTTTCAGCATTTCTACTAGCTTGTTTAGTTAATCCTTTTATAACTGTAGATCCAACATCACTAACAAAGATTTCAGTAGAATAACTATATTTAATCTTAATATAATTGCCTGTATTAGCATCTTTTGTTGCACCATCATACACGCCACTATTAAGTAAAATCTTATCTATCTTTTCGTTAGTAAAACTTAAATAAGCATTTTCTAATTTATAGTCGATACCTAATAAATAATAAGCAAATAAGCTAGTTTTTTTATCATCAATTCTATATTTTCCATCTTCAACATAGCTTAAATCAGAATTGGATAATAACGCAAATGGATTTCTATATTCATTATCATAAATCACTTTAGAATTATTTTGTCTATAAACCTTAGTAATTACTTCATTTTTATAATTTAATGCTTCAGTAGCTACGAATCCATCGCTATCTTTAACAAAGTTAATAGATTGAACACTAGTTTCACCATTTTTTGTGTAACTTAAATCTTCTTTAATTCTAGCGTTATCTCCACTAACTGAATTAATAGAGTAATTATATGAATTTTCAAAAAGTAAAGTTCCATCAACTCTATTGACAACTTCTTTTTCTTTAGCTAAAAGAGTATATGATTTACTTGCTTCTTTTAAAAATGAAGATACATATTCAGGGATGGAATTGGTTTCACTACAAGAAACAACTAATAATGTTGGTACAATCATCAATAATTTAATTTTCTTATTCATACTTTTTCCTCCTTAATATGATATAGGTAATGAGGTATTACCTATATTTCTATAATGAATATTAGCATTCAATTGTAAATATGTTGAATCGCTATAGTAATAAAAAGGTATATTAATATCTAATTCATTATTTGTTTCAGAATATGTAAATGTACAACCTAATCCATATCCTAATGAGAAGAAGCTACTTGCTTCACAATCGCTTAAAAATCCGTTTCCTACAAAAGCGATAGCGTAATCATTATCAATTTTAAATGTTCCGTCTTCTTTAGTGAATAAATTAGGATTTACTTCATTTAAATGAGGTATAAAATATTCTTTTCCTCTAGGAGAAACATTGTAACTAGATGTAGAATCGATACTTGATTCAACCCACGAAGAAGAATCGCTATTATATGAATATTGATATAAATTATCATCTTGAGCAAAGATGTCTTTTTTAAATAAATAATCCTCAGTTAAATCTTCACTAGTTGTATCACTATCGTAATAATATGCAGTTCCATCAAAATAAGATGTCTTTTGAGCCAATATTGTAGTTGTATTGTAACTAAGTGTGAAATCCATTGTAAAATTATCGTTAACTTTATTTAAAACGGTTGAGATTTCATCATGATATTGATTATTTTCACTTACTTTAATGTTATCGATCGTATCTTCACCGACTGAAGAAATACGAGTATATTGAGTGTAATATACATCACCTTTAACATATTGTTTTAAATCGTAATCATAAGCTGTAACTGTGCTTGTAGTTGATACTGAATCAACTCTATTTATAGAATTATTAACAAAAGTAAATGTGACATCCTTTAAAATTATATTGCTACCCACCATGAAATAATTTAATAAAGAATATTTATCTTTATTAAATGAATAAACATGTTTTCCATCTTCATCTTTAATTAAAGTAAAATCGCTTGATTCGATATATAAAAAAGGATTGGAATAATATTTATCATATAAACTATAATTTCCATCACTATCTACGATAGGAGAATAGTCAATTTCATTTTTATAATTTACATATTCATTCGCACAATATCCATCGTCAGATCTAGCAACCTTAATCGATTGTGTATTTTCTTGACCATTTTGCATGTAACTTATCGATTGAACAGTTTTAATTCTATCGATATTTGAGAATGTATAATCATATCTATATTCATTGACATACATCTCTTCTTGGGTGCTCTTGTTTAATACATGTTGTTTGCATGAAGTTTCTGCGATAAACGCTTTTTTTGCTTCATTTAAGAAGTTATCTATTTCATTTAATTCAGTATTTCCATTTCCACTGCAACTAAAAAGAAATGAAACGCTAAATGCTAGACATAATAAATTTCTTTTTTTCATATATTCCTCCTTTTTTCAAAATAAAATATACTCTAATAATTATACACAAAGTAGATAAAAAAATGATTAAAAATAAGAAAATTTCAAGTATTAGTCTTCAACTTTTATAAAGTTTGTATATATCTTTTTTTCTTTTACTGGTAATCCGTATTTTTCCTTGCCTAATTCTATTGATTTCATTAAGAAAATCATATTATTTGCTAATGTTCTCATCGTTTGAAGACCTTCTAAATCATTAACTGCTTCACCTTTATTCATTCCGTAGACACTATTCCAATATCTACTTGAAACAATAGGCATAGATGAAATAGTAAAATATTTATTAAGTTCATCAAAAGTCGCTGAGCAGCCTCCACGTCTAGCGACAACTACACTCGCTCCAACTTTCATTCTTTTATCAAAGTGAGTGCTACAAAACAATCTATCTAAAAAAGATATTAAAGTTCCGTTAGCTGAAGCGTAATATACTGGAGTTGCAACTATTATTCCATCAGCCTCTTCAAAATATGGAGCAATTTTATTTACCTCATCATCAAATACACACTTTTTATTGTTATAGCAGTATTCGCATGCTATACATCCTCTAATAGATTTATTTCCTATTTGAAAAGTATTGTATTCTATATTATTTTCTTCAAATACTTTCTCAATCTCTTTAATTGCTGTAGTCGTATTTCCGTTGATTCTTGGTGATCCATTAATTATTAAAACTTTCATTTTTATTACCTCACATTAACTAATATATTACATCCCGAAAAAACGCTCAAAGAAAGATTTTAATTTATTAATAACACTTTGCTTTTTCTTTGTTTTACTATCTCTTTTAAATCTAGAAATTGGTGGTAATATTTTTTCAATATCAGTACCAGTTGTTTTCACTTCACCATTTAAGAAACAATCTGAAATATATTCTCTAGTTTCTTTTTCTTTTAAGTTTTCAGTTTCAATAATATCCTTAAGCTCTTTTTCTTTTTCTTGGACAATAAACTCTTTCCATTCAACATCTACATCATCAATTTCATTAATTCTATTAATAAATTTTTCAATAAGCTGTTTTTTACTTCTAAGTTCTGTAGAGGAATCAATAGCTTTTTGAATATCAATAAGTATTTCTTTATCTCTACAATGAGATTCATGATATTTTTTAACTAACATTAAGATATAATTAATATTAATCTCAACTTGCTTTAATAATTCAGTTTCAAATATAACATCATCATTGATATTTAAAGAATCTACATCTTTTATTTGTGTAAACTCATCTTTTAAATCGAGATATTTACTACAATAATCTTGATAATCACGATCTGACAATATTTCATCATCTTTAAATTCATCAAAAGAATTTAAAAGGTTTCTCATCCTTAAAATAGCACTAAATAAATTGATAAATTTTTTCCTTTCATTTTCACCTAAAATAGTGTCTTCAACAGGATAATTATTTTCTAATTCATCCACATATTCTTTATATCCATTATGATGAGTTTTTTCATTATCATCATAACCGTAATAATAATCTTTATAACTCTTTAATAAAACAATACTTTTAGCATCTTTATCACCGAACAATGATATAGCATCATCGGTTCTTTTTTGTAGATTTCTAAAACACACAATATTTCCATAGCATTTTACGGAATTTAAAATCCTATTAGTTCTAGAATAAGCTTGAATTAAACCGTGCATTTTTAAGTTTTTATCCACCCACAAGGTATTTAATGTAGTAGCGTCAAAACCCGTTAAGAACATATTAACAACTATAAGAATATCGATTTCTTTATTTTTCATTCTTAAAGAAACATCTTTATAATAATTTTGAAATTTATCTGAAGATGTATCGTAATTAGTTAAAAACATTTTATTATAATCTTGAATAGCGCTTTCTAAGAAATCGCGAGATGAAGAATCTAATTTAGAAGTACCATCACTATCTTCATCTTCTAATATTCCATCTAATTCCTCTTCGTTAGCACCAAAAGAATAAATCATAGCTATTTTTAAATCTCTATTAATAGGAGATGTACTCAATTGCTTTTTAAATTCTTTATAGTAGGCTATTGCAACAGGAATTGAAGAAACAGCAAAAATAGAATTAAAACCATTTACATTGGTAACTTGTTTATTTTCTTTTATAGAATTTCTATCTTTAGAAGTAACAACTTCAGTTATATTACTGACGATACTATGTTTAAAATAATGAGTATTTCTATATGTTTTTGTATTAAAATTATCAATAATATATTTAGTAATAATTGATATACGCTTAGGATCACAAAAGACTTCTTCACGATTGATATCGACAACATTTTCATCGTATATATCATCTTTAATGTCGACTGTTTTAACGTAATCTACCTTAAAAGGAAGAACATTTTTATCGTTAATTGCATCAACAATCGTATAGCAATGCAATTGGTCACCAAAAGCTTGCGATGTAGTCTTTAAGTATGGATTATTTCCTGAAGCAGAATTAACTGCAAATATTGGTGTACCAGTAAAACCAAATATATAATATTTTTTAAAAGTTTTTATAATTTCAGAATGCATTTGTCCAAATTGGGACCTGTGACACTCATCAAAAATCATTACAACACGTTTATCAAAAATTTCATGTTTTTTATATTTTTTAATAAAACACGACAATTTTTGGATTGTAGTAATAATTATTTTAACTTTATCATTACTTAGTTGTTCCTCTAATATTTTTGTTGAGGTATTAGAATTAGCTGCACCTTTTTCAAATTTATCATATTCTCTCATTGTTTGATAATCTAAGTCTTGTCTATCAACAACAAAAATAACTTTATCTATATATTCTAAATTTGTAGCAAGTTTAGCAGTTTTAAAGGAAGTCAAAGTTTTTCCTGAACCTGTCGTATGCCAGATATATCCACCAGCTTCAATTGAACCATATTTTTTGTAATTTGTCGCTATTTCAATCCTATTCAATATTCTTTCAGTTGCTGCAATTTGATAAGGTCTCATAACCATCAACATTTTATCAACAGTAAATATACAATATTTTGTTAAAATATTAAGTATTGTGTGTTTAGAAAAGAAGGTTTTAGTAAAATCAATCAAATCAGAAATTGTTTTATTGTTAGCATCTGCCCAAAACGAAGTAAACTCAAAAGAATTTGATGTTTTAGATTTTTTTGAAGAATTATTAGAATCTTTTACATGATTCCATCTAGTTGTATTTGAATAATATTTTGTATTAGTTCCATTTGATATTACAAATATTTGAACATATTCATATAATTTACATCCCGACCAAAAAGAATCTCTTTCATATCTATTTATTTGATCAAAAGCCACGTGAATTCTTTGTCCTCTTCTTTTTAGTTCAATATGAACTAAAGGGAGACCATTAACAAGAACTGTAACATCATATCTATTTTTATATTTACCTTCATCTGCTTCATATTGATTAATAACTTGAAGAGTATTGTTATGGATATTGCTTTTATCTATCAATCTAATGTTTTTAATTGTTCCATCATCTCTTTTTAAATTTTTAATGTGATCTTCTTGTATACTTCTGGTTTTTTCTACAATTCCATCACTTTCTTTAGCTATAACTTCTTTAAAAAATCTATCCCATTCATCATTAGAAAAAGTATATTTATTAAGTTTCTCTAATTGAATTCTTAAATTAGTAATTAAGTCTTCTTCTTTATGAATAGAAAGATATTCATAAGATTGTTCCTTTAATAATTTTATAAATTCTTGTTCTAATTCAGCTTCAGATTGATAACTATCTGATTTTGTTTTGTTTGATTTATATTCAGAAACTACTGTAGCCTCATTAGTTTCTGTTATAACTGTAAATTGTGCCATTGTTTATCCCCTCCTTAATTTTAGCTATAAATTTTGTATTATAAGCAATGCCTTTAATTTTTATGTGTTTAGTATCTATCACTAGTATTTCAGGTACTAGATTTATATTTTTATATTGCAACCACCAAATAATATAATCACATTTACATCTTTTGATTGTGTCTATAAAATTATTATCTAAATACGGGATATGGTATCTACCTTTAATGTATGATATTCCTTTTTCTATTTTTACTTTATCATCAAAACTAAATGTTTCAAAATATTCATTCGATTCATCAGATATAAAAAATATAGTTTTCTTACATTTAGGGTAATTAGTTTTGTATTTTGCAATCTTGTTAGAATGATTCAATACAACCCTAATAAAATTATTCAAATATTCTTCATAATTATATTTTTTAGGATCGTCAGCAAAGGGAACAAAAATACCAGTTACACTTTCATTTTCTTTTTTGTAGTTTTCTCCAAAATACTTTTTATAAGTTTTATTTTCTTTTTCAAAAGCGTTAGGTACATGTTTACCATTTAATGTATTCTTACAATCATCGATTCTCATCATTTCCATCATAATATGATGTTTATCATTATAAAAATCAGGTGGTAACTTATTTTTATTAGATGAATCAATCCATGATTTTTTAAATAAATTAGAGTGAGTTAAAAATAAAACTTTAAGACAAGAGAAAAAATTACCAATAATTTTAATATTAGATAATGATACTAAACGATATCTTTTTAATATTTCGCTCTCTTTGTCTAAAGTATTCATACTAGTCTTCTAATCTCATAAATGTCAATAATTTATCCCTATAATATTCGTATTGCTTATTTCTGTATTCAATTTCAGCAGGAAGACCTGAAGATATATCGTTACATAGAGCATCAAACCTATCTAAAATAGAGACTATACGTTGTTGTTCTTCAAATAACGGAACAGGTATTTCAAATTGAGAATAAGTTCCTATATATAATCGTGTATGTTCAGAAGAAGAATAATTAATTTTACCCATTAAATAATAGAAAAATCTAAAATTTATATTATCTTTAGGAACTAATATTTTCATAGCAGAAGATTTAACTTTAAAATCAAAATCAACCCAATGAAATCCAGCTGTAAAATCATCAAAAATAATTACAGGTTTTTCTTTTGAGGCTTTATAAATACCAGCAATATCATTTATATATCCTAATATAAAACTTTGTCCAGCAGTTAAAACAGGTGTTTTATAAGAGTCATCATATTTTGTACTACTAACTATATATTTTGATGGTTGTACATAATCTATCAATTCTTCAATTTTCTTATATTCAACATCATCAGCAAAAGTTAATAATTCATCTCTATAATACTCATATTGTTTTTTTCTAGCTGTAAGTTCTGCTGTAAGTTCTGCTGTAAGTTCTGCTGTAAGTTCTGTGAAAGTATCTAATATTCTTACTATCTCATCTTGTACAGGTACCGGTGGAACAGGAATTTCAAAATCTTCGACCACAGATTTATCTATTGTTGGAACACCTCCAACTCTCTTTTTAGAAAAGAAATAATCTTCATGTCCAGATAAAGCATAGTACAAGTATTTAGGGTTAATTTCTTTAGAACTTCCTAACCAAAACGAACCATCAGAGCACCAAAAATTTTTATCTATGTACTTTACGCCACCAATACCACCAGTATTAACCACAATGGTAGTTTTTTCGGGAGCATTCCATTCTTTATAATGCCCTAGAATAGTGTCTTTACTTCCGTGATATACTTCATATAAATATTCATTACTTAATTGTTCTTTAGTTAATCTTCTACCACGATTAACGCAAACAATGTCTTTAATTTTCTTATATTCCACCCCATTTGGGCATAATTCATTTATAAGGTCATCCAACTTACTCATCTGTATCACCTTCAATTTCTTTAATAATCTTATCTATTTCTTTTCTTAGTTCATCTTCTTTAATCACAATATCCTCAATTTGTTTATTGAGAACTTTAATATCTATTTTTTCTCTTGTATCTTCTTTTTCTACATACGTAGATACTGAAAGATTATAATTATTTTCTTTAACTTCATCATATGATGCAACTTTAACAGTATAATTAACATCTTTTCTATTTTTATAGAAATTAACAATATTAGCAATATTATCTTCAGATAATTTATTGCTATTAGTTACTTTTAAATATTCTTTTGAAGCATCAATAAAGACTATATTTGTATCGGTTTTAGCTTTCTTTAATACTAAAATACAAGTTGAAATAGATGTACCAAAAAATAAGTTATCTGGCAATTGAATTACTGAATCAATGTAGTTATTATCTACTAAATATTTTCTAATCTTTTCTTCTGCTCCGCTTCTATACATGATACCAGGAAAACAAACTATTGCAGCTGTCCCGTTAGTTGATAACCAACTTAAAGAATGCATAATAAAAGCCATATCAGCTTTACTTTTAGGAGCTAAAACACCTGCTGGAGAAAATCTAGGATCATTAATCAATAATGGGTTGTCACTTCCAACCCACTTAATTGAATATGGTGGATTAGATACGATTACATCAAATGGTTCATCATCCCAATGTTGAGGAGATATCAAAGTATCTTCATTAGCAATATTAAATTTATCGAAATCAATGTCATGTAAAAACATATTAATTCTACAGAGGTTATAAGTTGTTATATTTAATTCTTGTCCGTAGAATCCACGTTTAATATTTTCTTTTCCCAAAACTTTAATAGATTGTAATAGTAAGGAACCTGAACCACATGCAGGATCATAAACTTTATTTACTTCTTTTCTATCTCCAATTGCTAATTTAGTTAATAATTCAGACACTTCTTGGGGAGTGAAATATTCTCCACCTGATTTACCAGCGTTAGAAGCATACATACTCATTAAATATTCGTAAGCATCACCAAAAGCATCAATAGAATTATCTTGATAACTACCTAATTTCATATTTCCGATTTTATTTAAAACAGTAGCTAACTTTTCGTTTCTCTTTTTAACTGTAGAACCTAATTTATTTGAATTAACATCAATATCATCAAATAATCCAGCAAAATCATTTTCACTTATTGTTCCTTTAGCAGATTGCTCTATATGAGTAAAAACACATTTTAATGTCTCATTTAAATCTTCATCGTGTGAAGCCTTTTTATTTACATTACAAAATAATTCAGAAGGTAAAATAAAGAAACCTTTCTCCTGAACTAAATCATCTCTAATCATCTTAGCTTCTTCATCAGTTAATAAGCTATAATCGAAATCTTTGTCTCCTGCTTCATGTTCACCTTTATTAATATATTCAGTTAAATTTTCAGAAATATATCTATAGAACATAAATCCTAAAACATATGATTTAAAATCCCATCCATCTACTGAACCCCTTAATTCATCTGCAATAGACCAAATGGATCTATGTAATTCATCTCTTTCTTGATTTGATAATTCTTTAGACATTGTACTATTAAGCCCCTTTCTAATTTATTGGTTAATATTAATTCCGTATTCTTCAAAATATGGTTTCAATAATCTTTTTACTTTTATAGTAGGAATATGTTTACCTGTTTCCCATCTATTAACTGTTGCAAATGATACACCTAATAATTTGCTTAATTCAACTTGAGATATTATCATCTTATTTCTCAGTTCTTTAATAGCTTGTTGGTAATTCATAATATTTAAATCCTCTATTATTAATCTATTTATCCTTTAAATTTTATCATTTAATCAATATATTTTATAGAAAAAATGTTATCCAAATGAAAAAACATATTAAAATTATAAGTAATATTTTTATTTTTTTATTTATCAAATATACGGAACAAAAATATTTTCGTAAGGACATCATAAAAATAATTATTCTTTTAGATTTCATTTCCTATAAGAACAAATTTTTTA
>CAVKZO010000016.1:0-26346 GCA_963661135.1 Lachnospiraceae bacterium
CAACAGGTTACTTATATTATACTTTCTCAGACTAAAGTCATGTTTTTAATTAAAAGCTGAATTAACTTTAAGAATTAACAAATGTATTTATATTTGTATGGTTTTTATTTACATTTGACCCCAAATGAATTATCATAAACCTAGAGGGAGATAATCTATGTTTGATCAGCAAAAATATATTAATTCATATTTAAAAGATAATTATAAATCTATTAAAGTACGCGTTAGAAATGATGATTTAGTTTTGATTAATAAATTAAATAATTGTGAAAATATAAATAAATATATACTAGATCTTATTAAAAAAGATATATATGAAAATAGAAAATATAATTATATTAATGATGATGTAAAAATTGATTTTGAATTATCACCAACGATGTTAGATTTAGTTAATAAAGCTGAAGATGCTGATTTACTAGGCGATTACGGACTTTATATGAATATTGTAGATGCAATAGATTCACAAGGTAAAAAAGAATCTACTCATCATATTATAACTGAAACAGAATGGAGAACTCTTCTTAGGAGGTATGCCTTATGATTGAAATAATTGATTTTAGTAAATGTCCTTTAAGTGATAGAAATTTAGAATATGCTGGTAGAGCTGGAGAAAAAAGAGGAATAATTTTTAATTCAGAACATTGGTTTTTAAAATTTCCTAAAAATACTATTGGTATGAATAAAGTTACGGGATTGTCTTATGTTACGAGCCCTTTATCTGAATATATTGGTAGTCAAATATATAGGATTTTAGGATACTGTGTACATGAGACAATGTTAGGAATATGCTTTGACGGAAAAAGGGAGAAAGTTGTTTGTGCATGTAAAGATTTTATTAATAACGATAAACTAGAGTTGCTCATACCTTATACAGCGCTTAGAAACGATACAAATCCTTTAATTATGGGTAGAAATGATGAATCAAATTGCTCGCCATCGAATATAAACGAAATAATTTTTCAATTAGATCACAATGAAATATTGAGTAAAATTGATAATTCTAAAGAAAGATTCTTTGAAGTTCTTATAATAGATATGTTGATTAATAATAATGATAGAAACGAAGATAATTGGGGAGTAATAAAGTTTAAAGATACTAATTCTTATAAATTAGCTCCTATTTATGACTGTGGTAATTCTTTTTATGGAAAAACTAGTGATGAAAGAATTAAAGATATTTTAAATGATGAATTAAAATTAAGGAGCAGCGCGTTAAATGGTATTACCGCATACGAAAACGATTTAGAAAAAAGAATATCTAATCTGCAAATTTTGAATTTAAATAATGAAGATTTACATAAAGCGATTAGCAAAGTGTATAAATTAATTAGTGATAATTTTAATAATATTGTTGAATTTATAAACGAAATACCTAACGAATATAATGGTCTATTAATAATGTCTAACGAAAGAAAGAAATATTATATAAAAACTATTGAATTAAGAATTAGCGAAATATTAAAGCCTAAATATTTAGAAATAATTTCTAAAATGAATATGAAATAAAATCAATTAAAATAAAGAAAAATAAAATTGCAATATTTTATATTAAGTTTTCGTTTTGTATCAATAATATTATTTTGCTTTTATAATGCAATATTTATAAAAATAAATTAAAATAATAAGCATGACAAAAGGAGATTTTATTATGGAAAGAATCACATGGGATGAATATTTTATGTCTATTGCTTTACTTAGTGCTAAAAGAAGTAAAGATCCTTCAACTCAAGTTGGAGCATGTATTGTCGATGATGATAATAAAGTTGTTTCTATTGGATATAACGGTATGCCTAGAGGAATAAAAGATTCTGATTTAACATGGGAAAAAGGTGATGATTTAAATAATAAATATCTTTACGTATGTCACGCTGAATTTAACGCTATTTTAAATACTAGAAATGGTAGTGCTTTAAAAGGATGTAGAGTATATGTTACATTATTTCCTTGCAATGAATGCGCTAAAGCTATCGTTCAAACTGGTATTAAAGAAGTTATTTATTTATCTAATAAATATAAAGATTCAATATCTACTAGAGCTAGTAAAAAGATATTAGAATTAGGTGGAGTTAAATTAACTGAATATAAAGGGAACTATAAAGAAGTAGTCTTAAAATAATGAAAGATGTTGCTATTGAATTGAAAAATGTTTCTTTTTCATACGATGAAAAAGATGTTTTAAAAGATATTTCATTAAAAATATATAAAGGTGAATATGTATCTTTAATTGGCCATAATGGAAGTGGTAAATCTACTTTAGCTAAGATTATGGCTTATTTAGTCGATGTCAAGGATGGTGAAGTTTATATATTAAATAATTTAATCAACGATAGTAACGCTGATTCTTTAAGGGAAGTTATTGGAATTGTTTTTCAAAATCCTGACAATCAATTCATAGGGTCAACTGTTGAAGATGATATCGCATTCGGATTAGAAAATAGAGATGTTGAATACCAAAAGATGCATGAATTAGTCAATAAATACGCTACTTTAGTAGGAATGAGTAAATATTTAAATAAAGAGCCTAGTGAACTTAGCGGAGGGCAAAAACAACGCGTAGCGTTAGCTGGAATATTATCTTTAGGATTAAAGATTATTATTTTAGATGAAGCTACGAGTATGTTAGATCCTGAAGGTGTTAAAGAGATTAAAGATTTGATATTTAAGATGAAAAACGAAGATGAAGACTTAACGATTGTTAGTATCACTCACGATATGGAAGAAGCGTATTTAAGTGATAGAGTTATTGTAATTAATGATAAAACTATATATAAAGATGATGTTCCTGAAGAAGTATTTAAGGATGAAGAGAATCTAATTAATATGGGATTGGATATTCCTTTTGTTTTAAAGGTTAAAAACGAATTAAATAAAAGAGATGTTAAAATAGATGAAAATATAAAAACCATCGAGGATTTAGGGGGTTATTTATGCAAATTGAAATAAATAATGTATCTTTTTCTTATCAAAAAAGTGGGCATGTAACTTCTAAAGCTTTAAACGATGTATCATTTAATATTAATAAAGGTGAATTTTTAACAATCGTAGGGAAAACTGGTAGCGGAAAGTCTACTTTAATTCAAATGCTAAATGGATTATTAGCTCCGGATGAAGGTTATATTAAAATAGATGATTATATTGTAACTGGTAACAAAAAATATAAGAAATCCTTATTAAAATCATCTTCTAAAGAAATTAATAAACTAAATAAAAATATGAGTGGACTTAAAAAGAAAGTCGGTTTAGTTTTTCAATTTCCTGAATATCAATTATTTAGTGAAACAATATTAAAAGATTGTATGTTCGGTCCTAAAAATTTTGGATTATCTAATGAAGAAGCTAAAAAAATAAGCGAAGAGAGCTTAAAAAATGTAGGATTAGATGAATCTTTCTTTTCTAGATCTCCTTTTGAATTGAGTGGAGGAGAAAAAAGAAGGGTAGGAATCGCAGGTGTTTTAGCGTTTAAACCTGAAATTTTGGTGTTAGATGAACCTACAGCAGGACTAGATTCATATGGAAAAAAAGAGATAATGAATTTAATTAAAAAATATAACGAAGAAGGAAATACTGTAATTGTTGTAACTCACGATATGGATTTAGTTTTAAATTACGCTAGTAAAGTCATCGTTATGGATGAAGGAAAATTAATTAAAGAAACTACTCCTTCTCAATTATTTATTGAGACTGATTTAAGTAAATATTCTTTAGAAGAACCAGCGGTATTTAAACTTATAAAAATATTAAATAGTAAAGGATTTAATATAGAATTTGAAAGTTATTCATCTATTAATTCTTTAATTGAGTCGATATGTAAGGAAATAAAATAATATGAAAATAGATTCTTTATTTGGTAAATTGACTCACTATAATACTTGCATTCATAGAATGGATTCTAGACTTAAAGTATTCGGTCTTATCACTTTGATGGTGGCGTGTTTTTTACCATATGGAATTAATGATGGAAATGGTGATTATTATTGCAATCAATTTTTAATATTAGGAGTATTAACTTTTATAGTTATCATTTTAATGATTGTTTCTAGATGTAGCATAAAGTCTTTCTTTAAATCTTTAAGTGGATTACGGTTTATGGTTATATTTTTATTAATAATTATGGTATTTGTTCCTAATAATTCTTATAGTCCAGAAAAAAATCATGTTTTATATGATTTTAATAATGGTTATATCATATATTACGATGGATTACTTCAATGCGCTCAAATATTTTTAAGAATCATATTGATGATTTCTTTAACATTAATATTAACTTCAACGACTTCTCCAATGGATTTAACATACGCATTTGACTGGTATTTCGCTCCTTTAAGATTGTTTAAAATACCAACTCAAATATTTTCTATGATTCTCTCATTATCTTTAAGAATGATTCCTACGATAATGGAAGAATCGAATAGAATTATGAAAGCTCAAAAATCAAGAGGTGTAGAATTCAATAAAGGAATGTTAGTTTCTAAAATTAAAAGTATCACAACTTTAATTGTGCCTTTACTTATAAGTTGCTTCTCTAAAAGCAACGATATGAGTTTAGCGATGTATGCTAGAGGTTACGATCCTTATAAAAAAAGAAGTAAATATAAAATATTGAAATTTCATTTTATAGATTTAATAGCTATCATTTTACTAATTTTATTATTAGCTTTCTTTATATTTGTATGTGTCATATCTCAAGCGTATCACTATTCAATATTTAAAGATTTATTTGGAGTAAATGGAGCTTGGTAATATGAATAGATATAAGATTATTTTTTCTTATGATGGCTCTAAATTTTATGGATATAGTAAACAAATCGATAAAAGAACTGTTCAAGAAGAAGTAGAAAAATCATTATCAAAAATATTAAATGAAGATATAAAAATATACGCTTCAGGAAGAACTGATAGAGGAGTTCACGCTTTAAATCAAGTTGCAGATTTTGTTATTGACAAAAAAATAGAAAACACAACTAATTTTTTATATCAAATAAATAAAGTTTTACCTGAAGATATTTATATTAAGAAAATAAATAGAGTTAATATTAATTTTTCTTCTAGATTCTCTTCCAAAATTAAAATATATGAATATAGAATAAATTTAAAAGAATATAATCCTTTAATGAGAGAATATGAATACTTCAATTCGTCTATTATTAATGTAGAAGCTATGAAAGAAACTAGTAAATTATTTATTGGGACTAAATGTTTTAAAGATTTTACATCTAAAAAAGAAGATGAAAATAATTTTATTAGAACGATATACTCAATTGATTTTAAATTAAAAAAAGGAATTTTATTGATAGAATTTAAAGGTGATGGCTTCATGCGTTATGAAGTTAGAAAGATTGTAGGAACATTAATTGAAATTGGTAAAAATAAAATAGATAATAAATTTATTGAAAACCATTTAAATTCAACTAATAGGGATATTGTAAATTATACAGCTTTTAGTGGTGGATTATATTTAAAGAAAGTGGAGTATTAAAATATGAAAGTTAAAAAAGAATTATTGTTATTATCGTTACCATTATTTATATTATTTAGTTGCAACAATAAAACATCTAGTCATGATTACGATTATTATAGTGAACATTACTTATCTTCTTTAGATGATTTTTATTCTAAAGAAAGTAGAAGTTACTACGTTTATTTATATTTTGATACTTGTCCATCTTGTAAAAGTATCAAAGAAAATGTCTTATATTATTTTGATTATCAAAAAGAAAATAATAATTTAGATTTACCTAATGTTTATTTGTTTAATATGAAACCAAGCTCTACAGAAGAAGGACAATTAAATAGAAGTAAATTTAAAAGAGATTCTGAAAATAGTGATGAATTTTTAATTGGTTTGATGGATGAAATTAAACCTAATAAAACTAGCGATACCTACTTTATGGGAGTGCCAGCATTATATAAAGTAACTGAAAATAAATACGAATATTTATATTTAGGTACTACAAATGTAGTTAATGAACTAGAAAATTATTATAGTAAAGAAAGTAAAGACATTTTATACACTTCAGTATTTATTGGAGGGATAGTTATATTGACAACTATTTTATATTCTTTAGTTATATCTAAGTCTAAAGAGGAAAATAATTAATCTTTATTGTTGCTTTCTTGCTCTTTAGTTCGAGGTGTCTCGCTATTATTTTTAATAGGAATCTCGTTATTAATATAAAAAGATGCTTTAACTTTATTAGCTACTTTTTCTATTTTAATTTTAGTAGGAGCTAAAGAATCTTTAATTTGATCTGCAAAATCAGATAATTTTTTGTTTTTATATTCTTTCTTTTTAAGATTTAATTTTAATTTTTCAAAGTCGACAACTTGATTGAATTTTTTAGCTTGTCCACTGATTTTAATAGAGAGAATAAGTGAATTTATAAAATCTACTAATAGTATTGCATAGTAAAATCCAATTAAAAATGTAGCTCCCCAAATGTGAGGCACAAACATATATAATAAGTATGTTATTAATGGACGTATACCAAACCGATATATAGCTCCTACAGCTGTCCAGATTAAAGAAAATAGAGGACATATAATACCCATTATATTCCCTTTAAGTTTAGAATAATCCCATAATTGAATATGTAATCCTTTAACAAAAATTAGTCCTGCTATAAATTCTAATAAAGTCATCGCTATTCCGATAATTGCAATAATTATTAAAGAAGTAGCCCAAAAAGGAAGAGTGCCTGTAGGAATTATAAATTCTCCACTTGCATCGTATATTCCATAAAATTTATTAGTAGCGATACTATCTTCACTAGATAACATATATTTAAAAGCGATAGTAGAGAAAAAATGTAATGCGCATACTCCAAATCCGTATAAAGGTAAACAAGGCCCTTTTAAAAATCCTGGATTTATCCATCTTTTCATCGATACAAACCTTCTAAAGAATACTTCTAATACGTATCCTAAAAAAGAACCTACAATAAATAAAAATAGGTAAGAAATGAATATTCCAAACGGATCATAAGGGTTAATTTCTATAATATAATTAACAAAAACATTCATAATAACATTAATATCTTACTATATATTGAATTAAATGTTAAAATAATAAATATGAAAAAAGAAGAGAGAGAAAAGTACGTTTATCAAAAGAAATGCTTGCTTATCATATTATATTTATACTATTTAAATGAAGTAGATTATAAAGCGATCACTTTTAGATCTTTCGGATTTCATTTCGATCCAAGTTGTAATTTTAAAGCTATCGTTAAATCTAAAAAAGAACATATACATAAATATTCGATACATATATTTGACTCTTTAAGAGGAGTCAATTTTGATGAACTTGATGTGATGGGTAATTTTAATATCATTAAAGTTAAAAATCTTAAAAATTTTGAACCTATAATTCCTGCTAGTTCAATTAATGTATATTTTGATGAATCTAATTTTTTAGCATATGGCTTTATCGAAGGCAAAAAGATTGAATTTAAACTCATTAATGATAATAAATTAATATTTAAAGATGAATTGTTATTTAATTTAAATAGAGATTCTCTTGTTAGAAAGAATTTAGAATATCCATTTATCGTCTGGATGTTAAAATTTTATAACTATAAATTAAAGACTACTTTAGTTATGGGAGCTGGAATCAATTGTGATTACGGGGCAAAAGATTGGAAATCACTAATTACATCATTAAATGAAACATATTATTCATCAAATAATAAACTGATTGATGAAATTACTCACTATGCAGGAAATGAATTATTTGTATCTAGTAAAATATTAAAAACTAGCGGATTTGATGTATATAAAGAATTAAATGATGAACTATATCACTTTAAAGAAGCTAAATCTTTTTCTGATCCTGATTCAACTTTATGTAATTGTGTCAATTTCATCGAAAGAAAAGGTGATATTGAAGTAATTTCTTATAATTACGACACTAATTTAGAATATCTTCTTAAAAAAAGAAATATCATGTATAACACGGTTTACGATGATAATAGTTTTATAAATAAAGAATCTAAAGTTTCTATATTTCACGTTCACGGTCTTTTGCCTTACGAAAAGTATGATCAAGCAAAATTTACAGATTCTTTAATATTTAACGAATCAGAATATTTCTATTTATATAACAATCCATACTCTTGGAATATATCTAAACAAATGCATGATTTCACGTTTAATTTATGTATATTTATCGGTATATCTATGACTGATCCTAATATGAAAAGATTGTTAGAATTAAGTAAAAACTATTTAAAATTCAACTTTATTTTCTTAAAGAAAGAGAAGAATTACGATGCTAAAACATATAGAGATGTAACAAATTATTTATTTACATACGATTTAGTTACAATATGGGTTGATGAATATAAAGATATCGGGAAATATTTAGAAGAGATTTAAGTATGAGTAAACAGTTTGATTTATATCCTGCAAAAAAAGGTAGAAGGGTACTAGTTTTCCTTGCTGATATTTTTATAACTTTAATTACTTCTATCTTTTTATTTGAAATAGTAGTTATGCAAATAGCTAGACCGATAATTGACTATAACGGAATTCAAACTAGAATGTATAATAGTGAAGTTAGTAGAAGAGATTTACTAGTTGAAAATGGTATATTATTTAAAAGTGATAGTGAATATGATTTTTCTAGTGATTTAGAAAATACTGCCATTAAATATATTGAATTTCAAATTAAAAATGATGAATCTACTAAAAATAATGATGTTTTATATACTTATTTTGTAAATATAAATAAAGAAAAAGTGGATAAAGTAAACGAATTGTTATTAAGTAAATCTTCTACATATTTTGATACAACTAAAACTACAATATTAGGAACTTATAGATTAAGCGAAACATATATCAATTATTTTTCACCTTATTTTGAAGAAGGAAATGAAATGAGCGAAATAGGAAAGACCTATTTCTCTTCGTTTAAAGAAAAAGAATTTTTAAAATTATATCAAGAAATATTGAGTGATGTTTCCTTAAAAGACGTATTAAAAGATAGTAAAAATAACACATTCAATTACTACACAAATCTGATAAATAATGAAGAGGCATATATTAAAAATGTATATGTTATTTGTTCTTATATTTCATTTTTCATTTCAATAATCGTATTTTATTTAATAATTCCATTAACGAACGAAAAAGGTAGAACGGTTTCGGAAATAATTTTAAAAGTCGAAAGAATAAATGTAAAAAAGATGGCTTATCTTTCAAAGAAATATGTTTTAATAGAGTTTTTGATTAATACTTTAGAAAATTTATGCATAATTATTTTCGTCCCTTTTATAACTTTAGGCTTATTAGGAATGTTTGCTTTACCATTTCTTTATGGTGGAGCAATGATATCTATTGTCTTTTTGATCGTTCAACTTATAATGTTACTAGCAAATGGATATGCAAAAACTTTAAAAGAAATTGCTACTAATTCATTATGCGTTGATACATCAACTATGGATGATTATTATAGGGAAATATCCAATATATGAGTGAAGAAAATTTAGAAACATTAAATCAATCACTAAAACTTGATAGTGAAGAAAAAAAAGACGATTCTAATGAAATTAGTTATTATCGTCCTAAACTATGGAAAAGATGTTTTGCATTAATTTTTGATGGTTTAATATTAGCTTTTTTAGCAGTTGGATTATTTTTAGGGTTTAGAGAATTATTTAAAATGAATTCTCAATATAAAGAAAACGAAGAGAGTTTTAATACCTTTAAATTAGATTCTTCTTTATATATTGAAGATAGTGGTGGTTCTGTTAGGGATATAGTCACATATTATAATCAAGATAATACTGTTGCAAGTGCTTCAGTAGAAAAAGATATTGAAAATAGAATAGATAGATTCTTTACATTTTATGAAAATAAGATAGGTGTTAATGAAGCAAACTCTTTAAGAACTGAATTTAAAAATTTAAAATTAGCTGATAGTTTGATATATACATATGAAGGCGTAAGTTACAAATTATTTAAATTAGAAGGAGAAGATGTAGTTAAAAATAGTGGAATTACTATTCCAAGCAAAACATATATATCTTTTTATACCGATTATATTGATAAATATGCTTTGGGTTATTTTAATTCTAAATTTGAAAACGTTATTGCTTTTAATAAGTATTTTACATATATTCTGGTTTTGGAAGTTGGCTTATCATTATT
Source organism: Lachnospiraceae bacterium (assembly GCA_963661135.1). GTDB lineage: Bacteria > Bacillota_I > Bacilli_A > RFN20 > CAG-826 > Onthovivens. The sequence goes on from CAVKZO010000016.1 coordinate 10,150, forward strand.
AGTTAGTAGCGTGATTGTTTATTATGTTATTCCGATGTGCTTTGTTCGAAATAAAACAACATTAGGAAGATTTATGTTTAAGATAGGTTTAGTAGATAAGCGTGTTTTAAGTGTTAAAGCAGGTAGATTTACGATTAGATTTATTATTATTTTATTTTTAGAGATTTTATTATCAATAGTAACTTTTGGAATACCTTTAATATTTTCTTTTTCAATGGTTTTAATCACTAAAAAGAAACAATCTTTCCATGATTATTTATTAGGAATAGAAGAAATTGATATTGAGAATTCAAAGATATATAAGTCTATTGATGAAATATTTATACCTGCAAGTGATGATGATATTCATAATTTTAAATTAAAATAATATTAAGATTTACTAATAGTAAATATGAGAAATAGTAAGGAAATACATATTAATTCGATAAAAAAACGACAATTTTATCTCTAAGGAAAAAGATAAAAAAATTTATAATCTTTATTTTTGGTAAAAATATAAATATAATTTATATAAGCATGCCGATATAAATGCTTGTATAACGATTTAGGGGATTGGTTATGAAGAAAAATTGGTATTATATGTTGATGACTCTTGGAGTTGGATGTTGCTCATTGGCCTTTAATAGTGCTGAAGTGACATCAATTGATACTAATAAATTTATAATTGATAATGAAAACGTTTTAAAAGCATCTACTGGAACAAGTGATAATTATGTTGTAGGAAGTGAAATTACTGATGGATCTTTAACTGCTGAAATTAAATCGATTACAACAACAGAAACTTCAACTTGCTTTCAAATTGAAGTTACGTGTGTATCTGCTGACAAAGATTATTATATTGGTTATTACAATTCATCTAACTATAAACCTGGTGTAATTGAATGTACATTAAAAGATGGCAAAGGAAATAGTAAAACTGGTTACGGAGATCTTTTAAGAGTCAATACTTTACTTGATACCAATCAAGCTGGTGGACACTTAGGACAAACTACATTTACAACATATTGTGATATTGTTCATGGAGCCGATTATTCTTTAAATCTTAATGAAGATATTAAAATTTTAAATATTTTTAATTATGACTATGGAACAAAAACTATCGATTTAAATACATATCAATATTTAAAAGCAGGTTCTTCATCAGCAACTCAATATAATATTAATTCATTTATTTCATATAACTATGCTGGAAAATCTAATTTAAATGGATTTGCTTCTTATAAAATAGATGTCGATTGTACAGAAAAAGAAGAAGATGGAGCTGGTTATAAAAGTTTAGGAACCTCTTATAAAAGATTATATTCATCAAATCAGGATGCTATAGATAAAGGCACAATGTATATTAGAACAAGATTTGGTTTTAGTGGTGATACATATTATAGAATCACTTATAAAGATGGAACATATCAAGAGATATATGATGTATCAAATTTCGTTGACGTTACTCATAAAGGATCAAGTATTTACTTCTTATTAAAAGGTGTAAATGATGAAAACGTTTCTAATATTCAAGTAGTTGGTGGAATTATAACACTTGGTATTTACAATTCTGAAACTTATAAAGAAGTTTCACGTACAGGAATTCAAATTCGTTTTGGTTACATGAATTTTAAAATTGATGATATTAAAAATGAAGACGGGACTGTCGCTATAAGTAAAAGTGATTATACATATGATGTTAATTCTGATTTATTAATAGGATTATCAGCAGGGCTCGTTTCATTTGCATATATTGTTGTTTCTCTTATTTTGTTCTTTGTCTTATCTAAAAAATATAAAGATGATGAATTCAATCGTGTAAATCCTAAATTATATTGGAAAACAAATATTTTAGGATTATTAGCTATTGATTCTGTATTAATGTTTATTGAATTTACCGCAGTTAGAGTTAATTTAATTTCAAATTCATTACCTATATTTAATCCAGCTGATGCATTTATTTGTGCATTTGCTGTCGCTTCATTATTGCTTGTTGGCTACTTTATTAAATATTTCTATGTTTTATTTAAAGCAAAATACGAAAGACGTAGAAATGAAAAATTAAAGATGAATAATAATGTTATCGATGACGGAACATTAATCATAAATAAATAAGGAGAAATATATGGAAATTAAACTTAAAGGATTAACAAAAATCTTCCCTGGAAATCCAAAGAAACACATCAAGGACACTATTGCAGTTAACGATTTAAATATGACTGTACCAGATGGTAAACTTGTCGGTTTACTTGGACCTTCTGGATGTGGTAAATCAACTACTCTTTATATGGTTAGTGGTTTACAAATTCCTACAAGTGGTGAAGTTTGGTTTGGTGAAGAAGAAGTTACAAATCTTTCTCCTGAAAAAAGAGGAATCGGTTTAGTTTTCCAAAATTATGCTTTATATCCTCACATGACAATTTTTAAAAATGTTGAATTCCCATTAACAAATTTAAAAGTTGAAGTACCTTTAGTTACATTTTTTGATTACACAATCACATATACAATCTCATTACGTGAAGATGATAATATAGTTGGAATTAAAAGATCTATTTTAACTTTAATTGCTAAAATTGGTATTCAAAAGAAATCGACAAAGATTGAAATTGCTGTTGTAGAAAAAACTGCTACAATTAAAATTTCATTTAAAAAATGTAGTGAAAAGAATAAAGATTTATTTATTTCAAATTTCCCTAGAATTATTGAACCTGTCGATACACAAATTGAGACAGTTCAAACTAGCGAAGCTTTATTCGATTTAGTATATAGATATAAATTTGAAGCTGAGTTAAGCGAATGTTTCGTTGATGGAGATTTAACTTTTGAAATTGGCGATACTAATTTTGATAGTGTAGAAATTGGAAAGATTAAAGAAACATTAGCTGCAACAGGTTTTAAATTTTATAAAACTAGACATTACAACATTAACGAACAACAATTTGGTTCAGTTGTGTTTAAAAATATGTCTTTAGAAGTAGTTGGCAATGCACAAAAAGCATTAGAAGGATTATACGAAAAGAAAAATGTTGCTTTGACTATTGAAAAAACATATGTAAATACATTTAAAGCTAAAGCAAAATCTGTCTTAAATAAATTTAAAAAGAATTTGGATGATTTAAAAGTTTATAAAGATAAAGAAGGATTACATATTTTCTTTAAAATTAAGAAAGTTAAAGAAGAAGATATTATCGAAATTCAAACAATTTTAGAAGCTAATTTTAAAGTTAGTGATTTAAAATTAACAAAACAGCCTTCAATCTCATATAGAAAATTAAATGCAGTTGAAAGAAAAGACATTGTTTACGAAACTGCAAAACTTGTTCAAATTGAAGATTATTTACAAAGAAAACCATCACAACTTTCTGGTGGTCAACAACAACGTGTCGCTATTGCTAGAGCATTAGTAAAAAAACCTAAGGTTTTATTATTGGATGAACCTTTATCGAACTTAGATGCACGTTTAAGACTTCAAACTCGTGAAGAAATTAGAAGAATTCAACAAAATACAGGAATCACAACAATATTTGTTACTCATGACCAAGAAGAAGCTATGTCAATTAGTGATCAAATTTTAGTTATGAAAGCAGGTGTTGAACAACAAATTGGAGCACCTCAAGAAGTTTATGACAACCCTAAAAATTTATTCGTTGCACAATTCTTAGGAACTCCTCAAATTAATGTTTTTACTGGTGAAATTAAGGGTGAAAAAGTCATGATTGGCGACTCTTTAATTGGTGAAGCTAAAGGAATTGGGGACCAACCAGTCTATATCGCCATTAGACCAGAAGGCTTTGAATTAACTAAAGGCAAAGAAGGATTGAGATGTTCTGTTGATTCTATTCAAACTTTAGGTAGAGATATCTCTATTATCGGTAAAAACAATTACTGTTTAAAACCAACTTTCAAAGTTATTATTTCTAGTGAACAAACTGCTATTAGTGGAGATATTGTTTTAAAAGTTAAATCTAATAAGATGTTTGTATTTAATAAAGAAACAGAAGAAAGAATTTATCTTAAATAATTATAGGTAAACTTATGGAGAATACAAATTTAGGAAATACGATGAACGAAAACAAAGTGTTCTTTGATTCTTCTTTAGGTACTCTTGAAGAAGGATATAATGAAAAACAAGATGTTGTCGTTAATGTCGTGTCTAGGAAAGATGCTAAAAAAGAATATGTTGTTGGTGGAGTTTTAGACCAAGAACAAAAGAACAACCGGAAAGCTTGGTTGTACCTTGCTCCAGTATTGATTTTAATGAGTATATTTTTAATTTACCCATTAATTAATACAATATTCATTTCATTTATGAAAAATTATAGTTATGCAACTGGTACTTTTGATGGATTTACCTTTGATAACTTCTTAATCATATTGGGATTAAAAGCCGTTGGAGAAACCGGGGCTTACGAAACTCGTATTGTTCAGTACGCAATTCCAAATACATTTATTATTGTTTTTGTCACAGTTCCTTTATCAATTATAATCGCATTGCTTATTTCTGTTTTGCTAAATTCGATTAAATGGTTCCAAAAAGCCCTTCAAATCGTATTCTTTTTACCATATGTTACAAATACTATCGCTGTCGGTATGGTTTTCAGCGTTTTATTTGATAGACAAGGTTTGATTAACTATGTATTTGGATTAGGGCAAAAAGCTTGGGTTTATGGAGCAGATAGATGGACTGCGATGATTCCTTTATGTATTTATATTGTTTGGAACTCATTACCATTTAAAATCTTAATTTTATTAAGTGGACTTCAAGGTGTCGATAAGCAATATTATCAAGCTGCTAAAATCGATTCTGCACCTAAATGGAAAGTCTTGTTAAAAATCACAGTTCCTTGCTTAATGCCTCAAATTTTATATTTGATGGTTACAAGTTTCATTGGATCCTTTAAAGAATATACTGCTGTTGTTGGTTTATTCAATAATCCTGGTACAACTAGCGGATCATATGATTTATACACAATCGTTTATTATATTTATGATAATATGAATGGTACTACAACATCTTTAGCTGCTGCAGCTGCTGTATTCTTATTCGCAATAATTCTTGTCTTCACATTCCTTCAATTAGGAATATCGAAGAAGAGAGTTCAATATTAGGAGGTATTAAATATGGTTGAACAAGTAAATACTATTAAAAAACGTTCCTATATTGACTTTGGTAAAGAAGAATTAAAAGGACATTATATAAAGCTTTCTATTAAAGAAGGCGGTCAATCAGTTTCGAAAATTAAAAAAGCTGAAAAAGTTGGAAAAGTAGTTTCAACAACAATCGTCTATTTAATTTTAATTTTCTTAGCATTGATTATGATTTTACCATTTTATTGGATGATCATAACATCTTTAAAAAACAACACTGAAATTTTAGGAAGCACTCAAACATTCTTCCCAACAGTTGTTATGTGGTCGAACTATGTGTATGTTTTCCAAGTATTCGATTTTGGAACATATATGTGGAATACAATCGTAGTTGCGATATTCTCTACAATCGGAACATTGATTACTACAATATTTGCAGCATTTGCATTCGCTCGCCTTCAATTTAAAGGAAGAGATGCTCTCTTTATGGTTTTCTTAATGACTATGATGATTCCTGGAGAAATGATGGTCATTTCTAACTATATTACAGTCGCTTCATTTAAATGGATTGGAGATTCGCAAACATTATTTACAGCATATTTAGCAATGATCGTACCTTTCTGGGTAAGTGTCTATTATATTTATCTTTTACGTCAAACCTTCAAGCAAGTTCCAAACGAACTTTATTTGGCAAGCAAAGTTGACGGAAAGAGCGATTGGAGTTTCTTATGGCACGTTATGGTTCCGTTAGCTGCTCCAACATTAATTTCGATTACCATTCTTAAATTCATGGGAACATGGAACTCATATGTTTGGCCAAATCTTGTCACCAATAAAGATGAATTCAGACTTATTTCTAATGGTTTAAGAGGTAGTGCTTTTACTGATGCAGAATCAGGAAGAGTTCAATATGGTTACCAAATGGCTGCGACTGTTTTAGTAACCGTCCCATTATTCTTATTATTTGTTTTCTTTAGAAAATACATAATGAGAGGTGTTGGAAGAGCTGGTATTAAAGGCTAGTTCTATAAAATTTAGTTAACTTTATTTAAGGAGGAAAAATATGAAGTTAAAAAAAGTTGTCGCTTTATCTTTATGTATGTTAGCAGGAATGAGTTTAGCATCCTGTGGTGACGGCGGAAGCACTGATGCTGCTGTCAATGCTGGTTTTATCAAAGAAAAAACTAAAATTACTCTTTGGACAATCGTCGGAACACAAAACCAAACATACTTAAACAACTACATTGAATCATTCAAGAAGTTAGAACCAAACGTTGAAATCGAAAATGTTAAACAATCTACAAACTACAATGGCTTAGCTACTATGGTCGAAAGTGGATTCTCTGCAAATAACTATCCAGATTTAGTACAAGCTTATCCAGATGCTGTCAGTGATTTCTTATCATACGGAAAAGCTGTTAAATTAGATGAATATATGGATAACACTACAACAAAGAGTGGTGCTGAACTTGCTGGAGATTATGCAGATAGTAAATATGATAAATCAAAAACATATCAAATTGGATGGACAGCTGAAGAAAAAGCTGACATCGTCCCAGCATATTTAGCTGAAGGTCAAGGATATGTTGTCGAAGGAACTTATTCATTACCATTCTCAAAATCAACCGAAGCTATGTTCTATAATGCAAGTTTAATCGGACTTACAATTCCTGGAGTTAATGGTGGTCAAGCATTAACAAAAGAATATTTCGATACATTAACTTGGGAAGAATTATTTGAAAATTTCTGCCCTAACTTTACAACTTACAACAATGCATTACCAGATGATCAAAAGATTTTAAAGAATGATCAAGATTATAGTGCAATCTTTGCTTACGATAGTGATGATAACTTATTCATTACTCTTGCTCAACAATATGGTTATGATTACACTAGCATCGATAAAGTTAAAGGTGTCGGCAAATGTGAATTTAATAACGACAATATGAAAGCAATGATGAAGAAATGGAATGAATATGCTAAAAAAGGATATATCATTTCTAAAGGTAGCGCTGGAAACAACTACACAAATACATATTTTACAAAGAGAAATACGTTATTCTCAGTTGGTTCAACTGGTGGAGTTACTTATCAATTTGATTCTTCAGATCCAATGGATGTTCAAGTTGCAAGAATTCCTCAACCTGCAGGTGGTAAAAAAGATGCAGTTGCTGGAGAAAAGAAGATTTGCCAAATTAACCAAGGACCTTCACTTTGTGTTTTAGATCACGATGATGAAAATAGAAAATTAGCTAGCTGGTTATTCTATAAACATATCACAAACAGTGAAAACTCAATTGACTGGGCAATAAACTCTGGTTATTCAGGTATAAGATTATCAGCATTAGATAGTGAAGAATTTGCTGAAGCCTTTGATGAAAGTAAATATAACACAAAAACACTTGAAAAATTAATGGCTAGAAACTCAAAACTTGCTTCTACTGTTAAAGATATGTTATACACTTCACCTTCATTTAAAGGAAGTGCTGAATGTAGAACACAAGCTGGTGGTTTAATGACTTACGCATTAACAAAAGATAGCGATATGAGCGATAGTGCTTTAAATGCTAAATTCTCATCAGCTGAAGCAACTGCTACATTAGCAATTGGTGACTAATTTTTAAAAATAACTTAATTTAAAAATCTATAAGATATAAAGACTTGTTAAAGGAGAAAACGTTATGAAAAATAGAAAGCTTATGATATTAAGAGTTTGTTTATTGTCGAGTTTATCGACTTTAACAAGCCTTGTTTCTTGTGGAGATGGAAGTGATCAAGATCCTTATACAATTACTTTTATGCATACATTTGGTGCTACAAATAAATTAACTGTAGAAAGTAAGGTTAAAAAATTTATTAGTCTTGTTGAAAAAACTGAAGGTATTTCTTTAAAAGTTGAGATGGAGTATGGTGGAGGTTATAGTGATGTCGAAGCTAAGATTGAAAAAACTTTTTCAACTGGTGGACAACCTACAATCGCAGTTGCATATCCTGATCACGTCGCTCAATATAAATCTTTAGAAACAGCAGATAAAAAATTTGTTGTAAATTTAGCTGATTACATTAATGATTCAGAAATCGGTTTAACTAAAGAAGAAACTTATAATCCTGGTTTAAAGGGAGTTGATGATATTGTACCTTCATTCTACGAAGAAGGAACAAAATATTCTGAAGAAGGTGTATTTTCGTTCCCATTTTTAAAATCAACTGAAATCATGTTCTTTGATTATAATAGAGTCGATAATATCTTAAATGATATGAATATTTTACATAGTGATGGAGTTGAAGCTTATCTTAATTCGATCACATGGAATGACTTTGTTGAAATTTTAAAATATGAAAAAGAACATATAACTACTTACTATAGTAGCTATGACGAAAACGATTCAACCAATATCGTTTATCCATTGGCTTACGATAGTGATTCTAACTTATTTATATCTCAAAGCTATCAAAGAGATATACCATATGTTTCAATGAATAACGGAAAAGGTAGTATTGATTTTAATAATGATTCTGCAAAAGCTATGGTCAAGGAATTTAAAGAACTTTACGATGATAAAGTAATGGTTACAAAAGGTACTAACGACAATAAATATACATCAGATTTATTTAAAAATGTTCAAGCTACATTTTTAATTTCTTCTACAGGTGGATCTGGATATAACGATCCTCAAGGTAATATTAAAAAAATTGGTGTTTGTAAAGTCCCATCTTATTCTAAAGACGCTGAAAGAATGAAATATGTTTCTCAAGGCGTTACTTTAGCTTTATTAAACAACACTAAATTATCTGATGAAGCTAATAAAACTAGACTTAAATATGCTTGGAAATTAGTTAAATATTTAACAAGTAGTGATGTTGCAGCTGAAATTGCTATGAGTACTGAAGGATATATTCCTGCAAGATATTCTTCATACCAATCTGAAGATTACGCAGCATATTTAAATGAAACTGACTTTATGCCTAGAACTGCAAAAGCTGTTATTAACGATATTCAGGGAAATTATTTCAATTACCCAGTATTTAAAGGAACTGCAAATTGTAGAGATCAAGTCGGTGGTATTATAACTCAAACATTGTTAGGTAAAAAGACGATCGATGAAGCATTTAGCGATGCTTATAGCCAAGCTCAAATTGGATTAAATTAAAGAGGTGTATATATGAATTTAAAAAGAAAAGTATTATATGTTGGTGTATTAGGGTTAATTATGTTAACTCATACAAGTTGCGGTGAAGTTCAATTTGTAGATTATGCTCATAACGGTTCAATTGAATTATTCGGTGATTATAAAGGAAAAGACTTTTTTAAAGATGGTATCGCTCAAGTCGAAGTAGCTTACTATATCGATGGTGATACAACTCACTTTAGAATGAAAGATAGCACTAATACCACTTTAATTAAATCTAGATACTATGGAATTGATACTCCTGAATCAACTGGTAAAATTGAAGAATACGGTGAAGAAGCAAAACGTTTCACTCATGAAAAATTACTTAATGCTATGGAAAACGGAACTGTAGTTGTCTCTTCTCCTTTCTTTGAATATAAAGCTCCAGAATTCGATTCAACTGGTACAAGATATTTATCTTTAGTTTGGATTAACGAAACTACAAAAGATGCTGATTATAAATCTTTAACTTTATTAAATTTATATATCGTTCAAGAAGGATTGAGCTACGTTAAAGCATTAGATAAAATTCCTGATTATCAAGATACTTTTATTGCTGCAGAAAGCCAAGCTAAAGAATTTAAGCTCAACCTTCATAGTGGTTTACCTGCAGAATTATTTAATTATGGAGACTATGAAGCAACGTCTTTATTAGATATTAAACGTGAACTTGAAGAAACTTTAAAAGATTCTAACCATGTAAACACTTTTGATGGAGCTAAAGTTAGAGTTAGAGGAACTGTCGCTGGTTTTGCTAATAATATTATTTATCTTCAATCCTATTTCACTGAAGAAGAAAGTGGAACAAAAGGTGGAGAATACGCTGGTATTAATGTATTTACCGGTATGTCTTCAATCCCTTCAAAATATACAAGTGTTAACTCATATATCGAAATTTCTGGAACATTATCAAATAGTGAGAATTTCGGTTTCCAAATGAGTGGTGTTAACTTCCAAAAAACTGCATTTAAAGACGAAGATGAAGGAAGTGATAAGAGTAAAGTTATTTACACTGCAGATACTATCCCTGAAGAATATAAAGTTCATACATTTGAAGCTGAATCTACAGAAATTAAGAGTCAAGATTTTGAAAAATTATTCTCACCTGTTAAAGTTACAAATACATTAGTTTGCACCGGAGGATATGTCAGTGATTCTAGTGGAGATATCACTTTATATCTTTCTCCAGACGGATCGACAAGATCAAGCTGGAATTTATATATCCCATTTGTCTATTATCCATACGAAGATAAAGGTGATGACAATACAACTTGGAAAACAGTAGATAAATTTACTAATAAAAAATTTAATGTATCAGGAATTTATACTTTTAGAACATACAGCGGCAAGACAACATATCAATTAGTAGCTAGAAGTTCAAATGATATTAAAATTGTAGAAGAGTAGTACATGATAAACAAAAAAACTTTATTACTTTTAATACCTTCATTAGTTTTAGTAGGAACTACAAGCTGTTCAGATTCTAAAACTAATGAGACAGGTTCATCGATAATAATTAGTGAATATTATGTTGGTGATGTGTATTTTGATTCTTGTATTGAATTGAGTAATATTTCTTCTAATGATATTTCTTTAAGTGGTTATAAAATCAATATTTATACTAAAGACACGATTAAAACAACGATTGAACTTAATGAGACTATTAAAGCTAATAGTAGTTTTGTTTTTGCTAATAATGGATTTGAAAATACAACGAATTTAAAAGATATTAAATATTTTGATAGCAATATATTGACTGGCCAAAATTATTTAGAAATAGTCGACTCAAAAAACAAAGTGGTTGATTGTATCGGTACTAAAGGATTCGATATTAGTTTTGCTAGCAAAGAATCTTTAGTTAAGTTAAAAGAATATTTTAAAGGATATAGTGAAGATAATTATTTACACTATGTTAGAGTAAGAAATGGAAATAAAAATTATTTAGGCAATCAAAATTCTCCTATAACTTTAGAAGAGTTGATGGATGGACCAAAATTAACTAGTGAATATTCTTCTTTAGATTTTACTAATTCTAAAGAATCTCCATTAGGAGGATATGTTGAAGTAATAATATCTTCTTTAGGTGATGGTGATACAACTGTATTTAATTACCCTTCTTCATCTAATTTAGTTGAAACTACTCAAAGAACTAGATATTTACTTATAAATACTCCTGAAGTCGATCACGGAGCAGGGTCTTCAATAGTAGAAGAAAAATGGGGAAAGACTGCTGAGATTTATAATAATGAAAAACTTAATAACGCAAAACATATATTAGTTCAATCAAACAAAAGTTTTTCTTTAAGAGAAACATATGGAAGACTTTTAGGATATGTTTGGTATACCGATAAAGAGACGCCTTCATTAAGTGATTATAAATGTTTAAATCATGAATTGGTTCTTGAAGGATTAGCTAGATTTGATAGTAGAGATAAATATGAGACGATGTATACAGATGATGTTTTATATTACGAATACTTTAATTATGCCTATCAATATGCTTTACAAAATAAAATAAAGTTATATGGCGATGATGACGATCCAAATTTTAATAAATAATTAATATAAAATTTGGTATTATAAATAGAGGAGAAAGAATATGTATTGTTCTAACTGTGGATATCACTTAAAAGAAAAACAAATCGAAAAAGCAAAAGATAACAACGTTGGTAAAACTAAAAATATATCTACCAAAGATGTTTATGTTTGCCCTAGATGTAATAAGATAATTAAAACTGATTTAAATGAAGAGGAAGTAAAGGGATTAGCTAGAGCATCTCATTCCGAGATTCATAGAGCTAGAAATAAACTTAATACTGGTAAATCATTTTTAGTAGTTGGAGCAATTTTAATTATTATTAGTTTATTATTCTTAACTTTATCATTTAAATCTAATAACTATGGTAGATTTGAACCAAATTGTACAGAATTTTATACTTTCTGCGGTTTAATTACAATCGGTGTTGGTATGGTAGTTTTTGGAACTATCAGTTTTGTTCAAGGCTTCAAAAAGAAAAAGGAATATGAAGGTGTTTTAAAAGATATTCAAGATGAAGCTTTTTATCAATGATAATTAGTTTTAAGTCTCGTTGGAAGATTTAAGATTATTTATAAATTATTTTGACTAATTAGGAGGAATTTATGTCAAGAAGAAAAAATAGAGGAGTTATTTTATTAGCTTCCGCACTTAGTTTAGGACTCATCGGTGGTCTCGTTAGTTGTAACGGTGGAGATACACCAGCTGAAAAAGAAGATGATCCATGGAAAAATTTCGTTGAAGATGATTCAATTACAGGCTTAGAAGTTACTAATATCACAGATTTACAAGCAACTTGGAAAGCTGGTGAAGCTGATAGAACAATGTCTTTTAAAGTTACACCAGAAGCAAATATCACATCTTTAATTCAAGCAAAGAAAATTATGGCTGTATCAAGCGATACAACTGTCGTTAACGTTTTAGGAAATAAATTACAAGCTTTAAAAGGTGGAGAAGCTACAATCACTGTAAGAGCTGGAAAACAAAAAGTAGAATTTAAAATTACTATTACAGCTGTTAAAGATTATAAACCTGGAGATTCAGAAACTCTCGCTAATATTATCGATCTTCCAGCAAGTTCATCGATGTATTATAAAACTGAAGGTGTTATTCTTTCTTGGAAATCAGGAAATGACGGAACAAAATATGGTAACTTCTATGTTGCTACAGAATGGAATAAGAGTGCTGCAAATATCTTAGTATATGGAGCTACAGGATTAGCTAGTACAGCTACATCAGGTGATACAACTGTTATTTCTGAAAAAGATGGAGCATATACATTTACAAATCCACTAGACTGGTTAACTAATGAAGCTACTAAAGATTTAAAGATTGGTGATAAGATTAGTTTCTATTGTATGAGAACTGATTATAATTCGACAAAAGAATTATATGCTTGGGGCGTTTCATTTGTTGAACATCAAGACTTCCCAGCTACACCAGAACCAGCTTCAGTTGCTGTTACAAGTTTAAGTAAAGTTTTAGAACCAGCTGTTGGATCAGTTTCAGCTACAAAATATACTGGTACTGCTAAAATTTCAAAAATTACATATACAAAATATGGAAATGTCTCTTTAACTGATTTAGATGGAAAAAATGAAGTTACATCATATGGTTCAACAAATACCGCAAGTGCAATCACTTGGGATGGTGTTACTGAAAAATACGGATATAAAAATCCTCAAGATTTCTTAACAAACAGTGTTACAGCTGATTTAGTTGTCGGTTCAGTTGTCGAATTTGAAATGATTAGAGCTGATTATGATGGTGCTATTCAAGTATTTACTGTTATTAAGAGTGCAACTCCAGTTGCTCCTACAGGAGTTACAATTAGTGGAGATACAAAAGTTACAAAAGGTGAAACAATTCAATTGAGCTATGCTACAACTCCTGAAAAAGTTTCTCCTTCAACTATTAAAGAATTAACATGGGCTTCAAGTAATGCTGCTGTTGCTACAGTTGATCAAACTGGCTTAGTTACTGGTGTTGCAGCAGGTACAGCTAAAATTAGTGTTACAATAAGTGAAACTGTTAAAGCTGAATACGAAGTTACAGTATCAGAAGTCATTGCTCCTACAGCAATTATAATTTCTTCAACTGCTACATCTGTTGAAGCTGGAAAAACAATCACATTTACTGCTACTACAACTCCAGAAACAATCAATGTTCCATTAACATGGGAATCAAGCGATACAAGTGTTGCTACAGTTGATGAAAATGGTGTAGTTACAGGTGTTGCAGCTGGTACAACAAAAATCACTGCAAAATATGATAAAGTAGTATCTAATGAAGTTGAAATTGCTGTTAGTACCCCTAGCTCACTTACTTATAAAGGAACTTTTACTAGTGGTAGCGTTACTACTTCATCTACTAGTGTTGAATTAAGTGGTGTAACATGGAATGTTAAAACTGAAGCTACATATATTGGTTTTGATACCTCGGATTATAAGAAAGGATTACAGATAGGATCTAGTAGTAAACCTGGAAAATCATTTACATTAACTACAGCTGTATCCAATATAGCAGAAGGTGCCAAAATTGAATCAATTTCTGTTTTAGCTGCTATCGCTAGGGGTGGTGATGCTAAATTAAGTATTTCAATTGGTGAATCTATTTCAACAATTAATAATACTGTTTTAGAGTTAGATCAAAAAGAATATGTAGCAAGTTTTGATAATGTTACTAGTGGTGATATTAAAATTTCTTTAATAAACACTTCAAAAGCAATGTATATTAATACAATAACTATAAAATATTCTATATAAAAATTAATGATAAAAAGGGATTTAAAAAAATCCCTTTTTTTAATATAATTTAATTATGAAAAAGATATTTATATTTAGTGTACTTTTATTAGGATTATTATCTAGTTGTAATACTAATAACAATAATGATAATGATGATAAAGATGATCCTATTGTTATTAATAAAAAAGATTTAATTTTTGAACATGAATTCAAAAAAGGAGAAATATCATCTTCTTCATCATCTTTATCGGTTAATGGACTAACATTTAACTATTCTACAGCTACAATGTTTAGCTTTGATAGTCAATCAGGAAGAGGTATTCAAATAGGAAGTAGTAATAAACCCCAAACAGAAGGATGGACTATAGAAACTAATTTTAGTGAAGAAGTAGAAATTACATCATATTCTATTTATATGGGTAGTGCTAAAAATAAAGATGGTTGTACTGGTATAGTAAGTTATGGAGATTATTCATATACCCATACTTTAACTACTACATCAACCGTGTTAAATGAATATAAATTTGATGGATCTACATATTCAACTAATAACTTTAAGTTAGAAATGATTGCAGGTAGTGGAACTGCATTATATTTAAAATCAATTAAAATAAGTTTTAAAGTTAATGAAAACTCTTCTTTTAATGTCACTAATGATTATGGAAAAAGTGATGGAATAAAAGATGGTGACACTGATAAAGTAACTGAAATAGTTCCAGGAAAAGGTGATATTCCTTCATTAAATTACACTTTAAAAACTAAAGAAGAATATTATTCTACGATAGATTTTACTGATACAGCTAATTTAGTAACTAATTTAAGAACATTGATATCGACTTCAATAACAGATATTAATTATGGAGATGCTAGATATTGTCTTCAATATACTGATGAAGACATCACTAATAAAGGATATATTTATTCCTTATTAGATGGAGATTTAATGGTTCATGATTGGGATTATGGTAAAACGCGGAATAGAGAACACGTCTGGCCTAGATCTAGAATGATATTAAATAACGGAACTACTGATATTGGTAATTCTACTGTAGGAAATTATAGTGATTTACATAATTTAAGAGCAGCTTGTAGCAATGCAAATTCAAAACACGGGAATGCATATTATGGTAATGAAGGTGAAACTGATTTATTTTACCCTAATGTTACAAGTGGATTAGATTCTACTATTAGAAATCATTCTTATAGTGGTGATTTTAGAGGAGATGTTGCTAGAATTTGTTTTTATATGTATGTTAGATATGATGGATTATCATTGACTGATGATACTACTATTGATACAAATAATATGGCTAAATTAACTTTATTAAAAGAGCGGGATAAAGCTGATCCAATAGATGAATTTGAAATTCAAAGAAACAATAGAATTTACGAATATCAAGGGAATAGAAATCCATTTATTGATTATTCGGGATTAATAGATAAAATAATATAAAAAATAGATTAAAAAGCTATACTATTAATTATACTAGTATAGCTTTTTATTATAGATTTTCTTGATGTATTTAATTGAAAAATAATTAAACATAATATCAAATAATGTTTTATTATGAGGAAATTAATGATGTTTGTATGTTATAATTTTAAATATGAAGAAATCGATTGTTAATTTAGTTTTATTTTTACCCATTATGATAGTAACTACATCATGTAATGT
>CAVKZO010000017.1:0-26242 GCA_963661135.1 Lachnospiraceae bacterium
ATATAAATAAAAATATAATTAAGAAAATTTACTACACTATTTAGTTTCAGTTTTAGTCTCTTCTTTTTCAATTGGAGTAAATCCAACCATATCCTCTACAGGGAGAGAAAAAGCGATACCTTGACCTTTACTTTCAAGACCGGCTTCCTTATAAATGTTTAATAAACATTGATCTTTAATAGCTTTATCTACAATAATAAAAACCATTTCTTTTTCTGGATGAATAGGTACACCAAAATACTTTTCCATCTCAGGATTTCCAGTACCGTGAGCATTAAAGATTGTACCACCTCTAGCTCCACCTTTTATAGCTCCAGCCATTACTAAATCGCTATATCCTTTATTAACAATTGCGACAATTAATTCACCTTTATTTTCCATCGGAAGCCTTCCTTTCTCTATTATTAGTTAAAAATTTATACATAACAACTCCAGCCATTGAATCGACAGGAATAGTAAACGCAACACCCTTAGCAGCTTTAGAAACACTAAATCTAGTTTTAATAATATTTAAAACTTTATCTAAATCGCTCTCTTTAATTAAAGCTATCACCAATTCTTTTTTATTGTCACTCATACCGATAATATCATATATTTCTCTAGGAGCAGTTCCTCTACCATAAACATCAAAAGCAACAGCAACATTTTGATCTAAAAAAGAATCCACAAAAAATTGTCCTTGATTTCTATTAACTATTACGCAAAGCATCTTAAGTCTTTCAACTTTATTAGTCTTTTCATATGGTTTTTCATTTAAATTTTTATTTTTGATTTTCTCTGCTACTTTCATTCTACAACATCCTCAAAATGAATAATTTGTACATCGTCGTATTCGTATACTCTTTGTCTTGCTTGCTTTTGAAGAATGCTTCCTTTAATTTTAGCAACAACACCTAAAGCTTCAACACAGACAATAGGAAGAGCACTAACCATTCCTATTATACCAAAGCCATTATAATCAGCAGCGTGACTTGCTGTATGTGGATATAACGATCTAAACATACCAATAACTAATGGTAAAACAAAACAGACAGAAATTGTTCCACTTGCGATACCACCACTATCAAATGCGATTGATGAATAAATATCAGGAACTAAAAACATCAAAATTATAGCAATTAAATAAATTGGTACGAATAAATAGTAACTTGGGAAGCCTCCCCAGAATACATTTCTACATAACTCTAAAGCGATAGCCCCACCAACACCTAAAGCTAATGTAACAATCATCGCTTTCTTTTTAATGACACCGCCACTAATTTCTTCTACTTGAGTTGTTAAAATGGCAATTGAAGGTTCACCTAAAACAATAATGATACCAGTCAATAATCCTAATGCTGGGAAAAGATAAAGCATCAATTTATTTCCGCCTTCAATAGAAGCGTTAGAAGCTATATTTTCGCCTAATTCAAGTCCTAATCCTTTAAATCCTAAGGAAGCACTTAATAAGAAAATGTATAATCCAACAATTGTATAAGCGAATCCTAATAAAATATTAAACAATGATTTTTTATTTAATTTTAAGAATACAAAATTATATATTAAGAAGAATAAAAGCAATGGACCTACACCTAAAAATACTTCACCGATCATCTCTAAGAAAATTCCATTATTAATTTGCTCTTGCCAACTTAATACTTCAATTTTATCGATGCTAGCATCTGGTTTAACAATTAAACACAATGCAAGCATAGTAATAACAGGACCTAAAGACATGATTCCGCTTAAACCGAAAGAGTCGCTAGCGATATCTTTACCACCACGAGCGCTAGCAACAGCAGCACCAAAAGCAATGACAAAAGGAACAGTAGCTGGGCCGGTTGTAACTCCGCTTGTATCATAAGCTATAGATAAAAAAGCTTGCCCATCTTTTGGACCGAATAAACATGCAATTGCAAATATTAAAACGTACCCAAATAAGAAAACAAACTTAATTGATTTTTGATAAATAATTCTTAATAAACCAACCGAAAGAAATACACCAACTCCAACTCCAGCAACTAATTTAACAATCCAAGTTCCAACTGTAGTGTTAATTTGAGGACCGATAATATCTCCAAATACCGTTAAATCTGGTTCAGCAATGGAAATCAAAATACCTAAAGCCGTTGTAATTAATACTAATAAGATTATTGAACCTTTCTTTGTTATGTGGCTTCCAATTTCACTACCAACCTTACTTAAAGCGTTATCAGCACCAAGTTGAAATAAAGCACTTCCTATAACTAAAGTAAAAGAACAAATTAAAAATGGTAAATATGTATCTAAAGCAATTAAAGGTATAGCTTCACCATTAGAATTTAATCCACCAAAATAACTAGAATTAAAATAAGTTATCAAAAATATAATGGTCAATATACCAACCATCGGTAATATTGAAATTAATGTTTCTAACAATTTATCTTTAAAAGCTTTTAGCATATTTAAATTATAACTTATTTTGCTAACAATTCATTAAAAATATTTGGTACTTTTGCCTTTAATTTGTATAATTTTTGATTAATTGGATTAATTAGATCAAGTTCATATGCATGTAAGCATAATCTGTTGATAGGATTTTCAGGTTCACCATATTTATCATCGCCTAAAATATAATGCCCTAAACTACCTAAAGTAACTCTAATTTGATTTTTTCTTCCTGTAAAAATATTGACATCAACTAAACTATATTTTTTATTTTCTTTAACAACTTTATAACTTGTAACACATTTATAAGCGTCTTTTCCAGGTTTAGCGATATACATTAAATTTAAATTATTCATTTTTAAATAATTAGTAATCGTATCTTCTTTTTTTGTGAATATTCCTTCACAAACTGCGTAATAACCTCTTTTTTTGACCAATTCATTCCAGTTATCTTGAAACATCTCTTTAATTTTTTCATTTTTTGCAAAAATTAAAACACCGCTAGTTTCTTTATCGATTCTATGAACAACATAAATGCGAGCATGTTTATCTTTCTCTTGTAAATATTCACTTACCATTCTAAATGCAGTAGAATTCTTTTCTTTATCACTAGCTACAGACAATAATCCATAAGGTTTATCGATAGCAATTATATATTCATCTTCATAAATAATAGGTAAATCATTACGTTTTTTCTTTTTTATTGGATGTTTAGCTACGATTAAAGAATCTCCTTTAACTAAAGAATAATCGAACTGAGATACAGGAACGCCATTAATTGCAATAAGATGATGAGATAAAAAATTCTTCGCATTATTTCTAGAATACTTTAATTCATTAATCAAATAATCAAGTAACAATGAATTTCTTTTAACTAAAAATTCTTTATTTTCATTGCTTTTAAAACTGGATGAAGTTTCTTTTATATTTCTAGCTTTTAAATTACTTTTATAATTTTTATTCATTTTCAATGCTCGCTTTTAAAAATCCTACAAATAATGGATGTGGGTCTAATGGTCTAGATTTAAATTCTGGATGATATTGACACGCCATAAAGAATGGATGATCTTTTAATTCGATTAATTCACATAAATTTGTTTGTGGATTTATACCGCTAAAAACAATACCATTTTCTTCAAATAATGACTTATATTCATTATTAAATTCATATCTATGTCTATGTCTTTCTTGAATTAAATCTTTCTTATATAATTCATGAGCTTTTGTTCCTTCTTTAACTAAACAATCATAATTACCTAATCTTAAAGTTCCACCCATCTTAATCCCTTTATATTGATCTGGTAAATAATCAATAATCTTATATTTTGTATCAGGATCAAATTCAGTTGAATTAGCTCCTTTTAAATTTAATACATCATTTGCCATCTCAATTAAAGATAATTGCATGCCTAAGCATAAACCTAAATAAGGGATTTTATTTTCTCTAGCATATTTAATAGCTAGAATTTTTCCATCGGTTCCTCTAGCTCCAAAACCACCTGGAACAATAATTCCCTTACAGTCTTTTAAAGTTTCTACTAAATTTTCTTCAGTTAAAGTTTCACTATCAATCCACTTAACATTTACTTTTGTATCAAAAGCGTATCCAGCAAACTTTAAAGATTCATAAACACTAATATAAGCATCGTGTAAAGAGACATACTTTCCAACTAAACCAATTGTTACACTCTTCTTGATATGTTTAATTTTATTAATTAAATCAACCCAATCGCTCATATCAGCATGATCTTTACATTCAAGTCTTAAATGATTGACAATTAAATCATCTAAATGTTGTCTTTGTAAGTTTAAAGCAACTTCATAAATTATAGGGACATCTCTTACACTAATTACTGCATCATCGGAGACATTGCAAAATAACGCTACTTTTTCCCTGCTTTTTTTATCAACTTCAACTTCACATCTCAATAATAATGCATCAGGTTGAATACCTAATCCGGTGATTTCTTTTACACTATGTTGAGTTGGTTTAGTCTTAATTTCTCCAGTTGTTTTTAAATAAGGGACTAAAGTATTATGAACAAAGAAAGTATTTTCATATCCTAAATCTCTTCTCATTTGTCTAATAGCTTCTAAAAAAGGCAAAGATTCAATGTCACCGACAGTTCCACCGATTTCGACGATACAAACATCAGTATCACCTTTTGCATTAAATCCATCTACGAGTCTTTTTTTAATTTCGTTAGTAATATGAGGAATAATTTGAACAGTAGCACCTAAATAGTTTCCGTTTCTTTCTTTTTCTATTACTGTTGAATATACTTTACCACTAGTAACGCTACTTTCTTTTGTTAATGAAGTATTGATAATTCTTTCATAATGTCCTAAATCAAGGTCCGTTTCAGCGCCATCTTGAGTTACAAAAACTTCACCATGTTGATATGGAGACATTGTACCTGGATCATAATTTAAATATGGATCAAGTTTCATAGAGAAAATATTTAAACCTCTTCTTTTTAATAATCTTCCAATTGAAGCAGCACTAATTCCTTTTCCTAAACTTGAAACAACTCCACCTGTAACAAATATAAATTTCATTTGTTTTTTATTTCCCATAACAATACCTCGTCTTGATTTAATAATATAAATCAAATTTCTAACATTTATAATTCTATTTATTTAACAAGTAATATAACTATTACTTACGTTTTAATATCATAGCAAATTTTTCTATTTTTTAATAATTAAAATTTAATTATTATTTAAAAATTTCTTCAATATTATCGATGCTATTTTTAATATTTAGGAAAGCATCTGATAAAGGTTTTCCATCAACTAAAGTGTGAGATACAGTTATATTTAAAGTTAAATGATATCTTCTGTCTATTTCTTGATATTTATCCCAACAAATTCTAGGTACAGAATTCGATTGAATATCTTCATTAATCGGATGAGTCATTCCTTTTAAAGAAACCCAAGGAACACATGTCATATAATATACAGAATATTCAGAATCACTATTAAATCCCTCATCAATTTCAATTTTTCTTTTAGTTTTCTCAATTATTTCTTTTGTATTTTTATAAAATTTTTTATATTCTTCCAACTTAGAATAACAATTCTCGTATACTCCAATATCTGTCATAACTGTAAATGTAGGATCAATAGAATCGTATAATCTAAGCTCATCATCAACAATTCTTAATCTCATCTCTTCTACTTTATTCATCGAAATAGTAACTAAATATAAAAAATTAACAAAAAATGAAGTGTGGGTATTTTTAGAATAATTAACAACATTAGTAACATCAACATCAACATTAAATCCATAGCATGGATTTTTAAAAGTTTTAAACCAATTAAACTGTTTTCTTTTCTTATATTTTTTTAAATCAATAACTTTATACATACTTTAATATTATACGCTAAACATGTATTTATTAAGAAATAAAAAAAGCATCTACATTGAAATAGATGCTTTTTAAACTTTTAATTTAATCTATTTAGATAATGATTTAATCATTAATTCATTTAATTTCTTAACGAATTCTTTTTTATCACTAACTTCATAGCCTTCTAACATCATCGCTTCATCATAAAGGATTGATCCATACATTTTAATCGCTTCATCATCTTCTTTAATCGATTCAAAAGCTTTAAATAATTCGTGATTTGGGTTAATTTCTAATACTTTAGTAGCTTTTACATTATTATCAGTAAAATTATTTTCTTTAGCTTCTTCATTTAATGTATTTTCCATATTTAAACTTAATCCGTTTTTAGTAGTAATACATACTGGAGAATCAACCAATTTAGTAGAAAATGTTACTTCATCAACTTTGCCACTTAAAGAATCTTTAATATCATCTAAGACACGTTTATTATTAGCGATTAAAGTATCAAGATTGCTCTTTTCCTCATCACTTAATTCGTTAGTAGCTTCATCGCTGATATTTTTGAATTCTACTTTATCGTAATCTCTCATCATCATAATAGTAAACTCATCGATCTTTTTATCTAAAAGCAATACATTTACTTCGTCTTTTCTATATTTTTCCATTTGAGGAAGCATTTTGATGTAATCAAGATTCTTACCGCTTGCAAAATAAATATATTTTTGTCCTTCTTTCATTTTCTCTTTATATTCTTTTAATGAAATAGGTTTTTCACTACTTAATGAATTAAATACTAATAAATCTTGTAATGATTCTTTTCTTGCGCCAAACGATTCATAAATGCCATATTTTAAGTGATCTCCAAATGTGTCGAAGAATTTTAAATATTTGTCGTATTCTTTTTCTTTAATTTCTTTTAATTTTTCTAATACTTTCTTTTCGATATTATCTTGTATTCTTCTTAATAATGGTGAAGTTTGAAGCATTTCTCTAGAAATATTTAAATCAAAATCATCACTATCTACAATACCTTTTAAAAACTTTAAATAGTCTGGGACAAGTTCTTTACATTTTTCTTTTACGAATATTCCTTTTGAATATAAATCTAATCCTTTTTCATAATTTTCGCTATATAAATTATAAGGTGCATGACTTGGAATAAATACTAAAGAACTGTATTTAACAACACCATCAACATTTATAAATAAAGAAGTAAATGGATCTTCGTAATCTTGGAATTTGCTCTTATAGAAGCTATTTAAATCTTCCTCTGTAACATCTTTTTTATTCTTCTTCCATAAAGGAACCATCGAATTTAATGTTTTGGTTTCAATTTTTTCATCATATTGATCTTTGATAGCTTCACCTTTTTCATCCTTTTTAGGTTCTTTAGTTACTTCATCCATCATTATTGGATATCTAATATAATCACTATATTTTTTAACTAAATCTTCAATTGTAAAATATTCTAAGAATTTTGAATAATCTTCATCATCTTTATCTTCTTTAATATACAATTTAATTTCAGTTCCGCTATCTTCTTTATTAGCATCTTCGATAGTATAATCTTTAACACCGTCACTAGCAAATTTATATGCGCTATCATCTACACTTTTTGTAGTTACTTCAATTTTATCAGCAACCATAAAAGCACTATAAAATCCTACACCAAATTGACCGATGATATTTAAATCTTCTTTATCTTTAGCGTCTTTATATTTCTTTAAAAACTCCTTACTTCCACTAGAAGCAATAGTACCAAGATTATTAATTAAATTATCTTTAGTCATGCCGATTCCGTTATCTGAAATGGTTAAAGTTCTATTTTCTTTATCGACTGATATTTTAATTTCATAATCTTTTGTAGGTAATTTACCTTCACTAGTTAATTGTAAATATTTATATTTATCAATAGCATCACTAGCATTACTGATCAACTCACGCAAAAATATTTCTTTATTTGTGTAAATGGAGTTAATCATCAAATTTAATAACTGTTTTGATTCTGTTTGGAATTCTTTTGTTTCTTTCATATTTAACAACCTCCTAAAATTGTCAAATATATTATAATTCCACTTTTTAGCACTTGCAATAGTTGAGTGCTAAAAAATTTAATTTTATACTTTATAACAAAATTATTCCTTTATCTTTTAATATTTCAATTGTTTTTTTATCCCAAACACTAGATTGCACTTCACCAATATGTAATTTTTTAAGCATGAACATACAAATTCTGGATTGCCCAATTCCTCCACCTAATGTGAACGGAACTTCTTCGTTAATTACTTTCTTTTGAAAATAATAATTTAAATTATTATCTTTATTATCAAATTCGCTTTGTTTAATTAAACTATCTCTATCAACTCTAATACCCATAGAAGATAATTCTAAAGCATCATCTAAAATAGGATTGTATACGAAAATATCTCCATTCAAATTCCAATCATCATAATCTGGCGCTCTACCATCTTGTTTAACACCATTACTTAACGGATATCCGATTCCTAAAACAAATATAGCTTTATGCAATTTTGCATATTTTTTTACTCTTTCTTCAGGAGATAAATCTTTGTATAAATTAAGTAGATCTTCACTTTTTATGATAGTTATATCATCAGGTAAAATAGATCTAATACCAAATTCTTCTTCTACAAATTTTTCAGTATTTAAAATTACTTTATATATCTTTTTAACAAAATTACATAAAAATTCTACATTTCTATCACTTTTATTTATAATTACTTCATAATCCCATTGATCGACATATATCGAATGATAATTATCTCTTACTTCGTCTTTTCTAATAGCATTCATATCAGTATAAATACCTTCATAAGCATTTAGACTATATTTACTTATATTCAATCTTTTCCATTTAGCTAATGAGTGAACAATTTCTAAATTCTTCTCTTCATCATCTAAAAATATATTGAAATTAACTGGTTTTTCTATACCATTTAAGTCATCATTAATACCAGTTTTGCTTAAAACAAATAAAGGTGCAGTAACTCTAATTAATCCGATTTCTTCTTCTAATTGTTTTTGAAAATAATTACGTACTTTTTTAATAGCTAATTCATTTTGTTTTAAAGATAAATTTGTTTTATATCCTTCGTTTAATCTTAATTTTTCCATCATCGAATACCTCTTTAAAATTATACATCGATATCCTTTTTTAACATATGATTTTATTTTATAATTATTAATATGAATAACGAACGTGGAATGAAAAAATATTTACCATTTTCTAGTTTAATCGAACAAGAAAGTGAACTTAATAAGATGCTTTATGAGAAAAATAAAGTGGAAAAACCGCTTATTTCAAATGAGTGTGCTATTAAGATTAATGATATTTTAAAGAATTATAATCCTGATGAAGATTACACTTTTAAATTATTTTTTGATGGATACATCTATAAATACACAGGTAAAATAATAAAAGTAGATACCAATAATAAAAAAATATTTTTTAAAGAATTTTCACTTCCTTTAAAAAATATTTTAGATATTGAAAGCAATGATTATTTATATGATGTTTGTTAATTAATAACCTAAACGTGTATATTTTTTTAAATAAATTGCAAATAATAAATATAAAAATGTTTCTAAAAATTGAAATACATATGTAACCAAACTAAATGAATAGTTGACAATTGAATAAACATTTAAGTTTGAATTTAACATTAAAATAATAGTATTAACAAATAATGAACCATACGTGAATAAAGAAGCAACTGCCATAATTGCACCTAATACGATCATTGCAACATGGATTCCGTTACTTGCTCCACCTTTTTTTCTATCGACGCAGAATAATACAAAATAAGCGATGGCAACTCCGAAAGATATAGATACACTAATGAAATAAGTTAATATTGATAAAGGATCAACGATAATCATCATCATTCCACCTAAAATTAATGGGAGAATATAATCGCAAATCAATAATATTTTGATACCATTTGATGCGTAACCAAAATTATCTTTAGACCTCATAAATTGACCAGTTAAAGAAAAATAAAAAATAACATTAATAAAATAGTTGATAACATTGCTTATAAATGTTGAGTCTGTTGCACCACCATTAATTTTTGTAGTAATTAAATAAACAATCGCATTTATTAAGTAAATAATTGTCATTCCAGCACAAGTAAATGTAGCAATCTTAGGAAAATTAATATTCTTTTGTCCCATATACGAATCCTCTCAATTAAAATATATTATAAAACATATCGATTTTTATAACATTAAAATATTTTTAATTTTATTGATAAAACAAAGTTTTTCTTGATTTTTCATTTAAAAATCAAGGAAAGATTGATTTTATTATGGATATTTAAAAATATCTTAAATTATTAAAGTGAGGCACACTTATGAAATTAAAAGATTTAAGAACCAAAAAAGGATTATCACAAGAAGAATTAGGGAAGATATTAGGAGTATCTGGTCAAACAATTTTAAATTGGGAAAACTCAATTCATTCACCTAATGTTGAACAACTTATTAAACTTGCTACTTACTTCGATGTAAGTATTGATTATCTTGTTGGTTTAAAAAACGAAAATAAAATTAAAAATGAAATAATGAACGATTTAAAAGAATATTCAAAAGAGGAATTATTAAGAATCATTGAATCTTATTTCGATGAAATTTTAAAGAATAACAAAAATGACTAGGAAATCCTAGTCATTTTCACTATTTAGTTAGATTTTCACTCAACTGATTTTTTAGTTTTTCTTTATATGCTAACGCTTGATCTTTAGCATCTTTAATTTCATTAGCATATTTCTTTTCAAAATTATCATATGCTTCTTTTTTAGCGCTATTGATTTTATTTTCAATAGTTTTTGAGCTTTCTGTAAGTTTATTTTCAACTGCAGTTTGATCTGGTAAAGCTTTTATAATCGCATTAATTTGATTGATCAATGAATCGATACTATCTTTTGCAGTTTGAATAGTAGCAAGAGCACTTTCTTTTAAATTATCCATTGTTTCAATGCATGTATCTAAAATTTTCTCTTTTGCTGTTAATTCATTATTAAGAGCCTTTTTTTCAGATTCACTTAAAGCTTCGCTATTAGCAACTTCGTTCTTTAATTTAATAACTTTCTGCTTTGCTTCTAAAAAACTATTGTAACTTTTTTGGAAATCACTTTCTTCATCAACCAAAGTTGAATACATTAAAGTCTCTAAATTTTCGACAGACGTTTTTAAACTTTCAATAATTGAATCTGTAGCAGATAAAGCTGCTGCATAAATGTTACTTATTGAAGCAATAGCTTCTTTATTCGCTTCGCTATCTGCAAATTTAACTTCATATTCTTTACTTTGATTATATAATTGTTCAAGTTCAACTGAATAAATTTCATCAGTATCTAATTGATAAATTGCAACTCTAGATAATAATTCTTTATAAGTCATATTAGCACAATCTTCTTTTGTTAAAGAAGTATCCATACTAACGACCATTTCAATTAAAGCTTCTTTAGTAATTGAGTTAGTATATTCAATATCTTTATCGATATTTAAATTATTACATGTTGAATTGATAGCTTTTTCAATTTCTGATTTTACTGTCTTTTTAATATTTTCATCATCGATTGTTAAATCAACAGTTAATTTATTTTGTCCAGCTTCAATTTGTCCACTTACTAAATATCCACATTCAGATTCGATTTGAATAACTTTAGAGACTGCTTCATTTACATTCAAACCGACTAAATCTTCTCCACTAACAACAATTTTACCTTCGTTATTATCTCCGCTTACACTTAAAACATAATTATTTTCATCTAAAACCATGCTTATTTGAGGGTTTAAAGATAAAGTTACCATTGAAGCAGCTTCACCATTCCCTTTGTTATTTAAGCCAAGTCCTACTCCTAAACCGACTCCGACAACAACTGCACAAGCACAGCCTGCACTTAATCCAATGACTAATTTTTTGTTCTTCATACTAAAAATTCCTTCCTTTTCATTAAATTGAAGTTGATTGATAGTTTTTAAATAGTTACTATCCTTATCAATCGAGTTATTAATATCATTTTTAAATCTTTTCTTATAATTCATATTAATTTTCCTCCTCATAGTATTTTTTGATTTTACTTAAAGCTTTATAATATTTACTTTGTATAGTTCCGATAGTCTCATTCATTTCTAGACTAATTTCGTTAAAAGAATAATCAAAATTCAATCTTAAAATCAATATTCTATTCTCATCTTTTTCTAAGATTCCATTAAAATTCAATAACATATCTTTAATGTTATCTTCATATCCTATCTCCTCAACATTTTCTATAGAAACTTCTTTTTTATTCTTTCTATATAGATCTATTGCGGCGTTATGAGATAACTTAACAAGATAAGCTTTGATATTTAAATCTAATGGTAATTCATCAATCTTATTAAAGAATCGAATAAATACTTGTTGAGCAATATCTTCACTATCTTCTTTATTTTTTAATACTAAATAAGCCTGATAGTAAACTAATCGATAATAATTATCATAAAGAACTTTAAAAGATTTTTCTGTCTTCTTTTTTAAATTCTTCATAAGCATAGAATCATCAATCATACTTCCTCCTACATTTAATATAACGAAAGCAATATTATGTTTTATTTTAAAATTATTTTAAATTCAATAGATTTATTATCGTTAGTTGAAGCTTGTATCGTTCCTCCAATATCTTCAACTAATATTTTAGCTATAGATAAACCGATTCCATATCCGCTTTTTTCTTTGCTTCTACCTTCATCAAGAGTATAAAATCTATCAAAAATACATTTAAGTTTATCTTTGTTAAATTCTTCAGTTTGATTATAAACTTTTAAAATTAATTTCTTTTTATCTTTATATAAACTAATTGAAAAATCTCCTTCAGATAATCCATATTTATTAGCGTTATCTAATAAAATAAATAAGATTTTCATATATATTTCTTCATTAGAATTAAAAATTATATTATCTTTTACATCGATGTTAATATTATATTTTTTTGAATTAAAGGAAGGTAAAAAGTTATCTAAAACATCTAAAGTAACTTCACTAATATTAATTTCACTTTTAGAAATTTCCTCTTTTTTTTCTTCAACTTTATATAAATTTACCATCTCATTTACTAATTTAGACAATCTATTTGTTTGATTATCAATCGAATCAATCCACTCATTATTAACATCATCCATCTTTAAAACATCTAAATCAGTCTTAATAATCGTAATTGGAGTTTTTAATTCGTGAGACGCATTAGTTAAAAACACCTTTTCTTTTTTATATAATTCTTCATAAGGTTTAATTATTTTTTTAGAGAGCAGTATGACAATTAAAGTAATTAAAATATCTGTAGAAATAAAAATGATTGATGAAATCATAATCATTTTTTCATAACTTGTAGTTTCAGCTCTAGCATCAACAAATATCAATTCTTTTTTATCACCATAATAAAATTTAAAATAAGTATAATTTATCCTACCAAATTCTTTATTTTTATTTAAAGCTTGATCTTTTAAATCTTCTACTTTAACTCCCGGAATAGAAAAGCCATTATCAGATTTAGTTTCATTTATAGAATTATCTTCATTTAAAGAAATATAAATATATCTACTAACAAAATGTTTATCTTTAGGTCCAGTAGAACCATCATCATTATTTAAAACGATTCTTACATCATCAATATTATTTTTAATTGTATTGATATTTGTTACATATGTTGTGATATTTAAAATTAAAAAGACGACAAATAATATCCCAAACACAGTTGAAGATGATAATATAATAAATTTCTTTCTTAATTTCTTAAACATCTTTTTTTATAAGTTTATACCCTAATCCCCTATATAATTTTAATACAATAGGAGCATCTATCTCCACTAACTTCTTTCTGATGTTAAAAATAAAACTCCAAACAGTAGAAATATCGCTATCAGTATCGTAACTCCATAATTTATTCATCATATCTTCAGCTGAATAAATTTTATTTGGATTTAAAAATAACATTTCTAAAATTTTATATTCTTTGTTAACTAAAGTAGTTTTTTTATCTTTATATTTCAATTCAAAAGATGATTCGTCTAACGATACACCTTCAAACTGAAGACAATTATCATATGATTTACTGTTTCTTTTTATAATTACATTAAGTCTCGCCACAAGTTCTTTGCTATTAAATGGTTTTGGTAAATAATCATCACATCCTAATGAAAAACCTTTTAGTTTATCCTCGATATCACTTTTAGCTGTTAAAAATAATACTGGGGTAAAATTAGATGAACCCCTAATTGTTTTTAATAAAGTGAATCCATCTAATTTAGGCATCATAATATCCAAAACCAAAGCATCATATTCGTATGTTTTAATGTAATTTAAAGCATCTAATGGATCGTTACATACATCAACATCAAAACCATTGAGATTCAATATCTTACTCAAACTTTTTGTAAGTTCTTTTTCGTCATCTACTAATAATACTTTCATAAACTAAATTAATGTCTTGGTCCTCCGCCATTTCCTCCATGTTGCCCACCATTTCCACCTGGTTGACCATTCATACTACCTAAAGATACAGCGTAACTTGATAATGTTATTTCTTTTAATTGAGTGCTATTTTCTAAACTCTTTTCACCTAAATAAACACCATTTGTATAAGTTGCATCAATATTCCCACCAATATTTAAACTGATTGTAGAATTCAATGTTAATAAAGGAGAACTATATACAACATAAGATTGATTATAAGTTTTGTCAATAATTGTAGAGAAATTATATGAATCTAAAGATAATGTTAATAATGCATTGCTTGAAATTGTAGTTGATAATGATCCGCTAATTACAACTTGATTTGAACTTGTTGGATATTGAGCCATCTCACTATTTCCAACACAAATTAAATTCCCTCCAGTTAAAGTAAATTGATTATCAAAATCTAATACGCCATCTCCTCCACCTGTAGTTCCAAAAACAAATACATTTCCACCATTCATACAAATTGATCCATTAGAATCTAATCCATCACCATTAGCATTTACTCTAACCGTAGTTTGGTTATTAAATTCAATATATAAATCGTTTGATGTATCACTAGATGCATTTATTCCATCATCTTGACTATCTATATAAATATAACCATCATTAAAGATACATTTTTGACCTTGAATCCCTTCGTAGCAATCAAATATTTTAATATAGAAACCATCTGTTAAAGTTTTAGCTGAAGATTCCCCAATTGTGACGATAGTTTCACTACTAATTCCTTGATCTAATGTTTTAATTTGAGCATTAATCAATTTAATTGTAATATCTCCATCGCTATTTAAAGCATCTTCTGTTGTATCTGCATTAAATTTTCCACCATTAAATAAAATGCTTGTATCACTCTTCAAACCTTTACATTTATTAAGTAAATAATATCTATTTTGATATCTAGAAATTTCGTCTTTTGAAATCTTTTTATATGTTCCATTTTCTAAAATATATCTAGAATCGTCATATAAACTGCCATCGGTATCTTCACTTGAACTATATTTAACAAATGTACCAGTAGTCTTTAAATAATAATCGGTATTCGTCGTTTCAATAGCTAAAGCAACATCGACACAATCTCCTAAAGATGTTATTGAAACAATAGAATCATTTGCAGCGAATCCGCCTTCACTAGAATGAATTCCATCACTATTTGTAGCAATAACTTTCACCTTAGCATTATTGAATGTAACACCAGTTTTACCATTGATTGCGTGATCATTTGAGCTATTCACAATAATATAAGAATCATTCACATTAATGTTTTTAGTGCACTTTAAAGCAACCCCAGAATCGATTGTATCGGATTGAATTCCGTTACTTGTAACATATAAATAACCTTTTCCTTCAATATTTAAATCGGTTTTTTTAACATTAACTACACCACTTAATGTATTATTTTCACTATCTGTTAAATAGTTTTTAGTTTTACTAACTAAATGAAGTGTAAAACTTCCAGCGTTAGTAACGCTAATTGGTGAATCTGTTGAAGAAGTAATATTTACTCCATTTAAAACCAACGTAACATTTTCTTTAGTTGTTACTTCAATCATTAAATTACTATTAGTTCCACTTAATAAATAAGTTCCTCCACTAGTAATACTATATTTTGTATCGGAGATTGTAGATACATCGATTGAATTTGTGTAATTTATTACATCCTCTTCTTCTAATGTATCAAAATCAGCTTCAATATCATAACTCTCTTCTTGATATTCAAATTTATTATTTACAAATGTAGTTTCAGTAGAATCATCAGTGTCACTTCCATCATTTCCCCCTGTACTAGTACCATCTGTATTATTACAAGATATTAATAATCCTAATAACGATAACGTTAATAAAGTATATTTCTTTTTCATATAAACTACCTCCATTAACTAAAGTATATTAGTCCAACTTAAAATGAACTTAAAATGAAGTTTATTTTCTATATTTATTTATAAAATAGCCAGCAATATAAAATAATGAGAATAAAAATGACGCGCTATTACCTATAATCAACTTAACATCATTATCAACTATCGAAATAACTAAAATTACTAAAAATAAGGTTAAAAGAATAAACGAATATACACCAACAAATTTAGTTAATTTATTATTCTTATTTAAAAATACAAAGATACCGCCAATACAAGCTAATATATCGATAACTAAATCTATTATCGTAGCTGTTATAGTAACGTAATTTGGTAAATCTGAATCTACACTAGTAAAAGATAAATAAGTTTTATACACACCTAAAACAACAAAGGCAATCGAAGAAATCAATATTAAATATTTACCAACTCTTTTTAATCTACTTTCATCTTCCCACTTGCCAAAAATATCGTCGCCACTTTCAGTAGCTAAAACATTATTTTCTTTATCTAACATCGATATTTTTTTAACTCTTTTTTTGACGCTTAATGTAAATTTAGTTTGACTATTAATTTGAAGAAAAATTAAGGTTACAGCCTCCCAAACAAAAACCCAAGCTGTAATGTCAATAACTTCTACAATTATATCCTCTTTAACTCCACTTCCAAACCAGCCATAATTCTTTCCTATAGCCATTAAAAATAATAATAAAATACCAACTAAAATCAAAATAGACGAAGATAACTCTTTAAAAGTTCTATTTCTTCTAGCTTTATATTGATTCAACTCTAAAGTATCATTAAAAGCTTCAATAACCTTATGAGGATCATATCCTTCATAATCATCAATTTTCAAATTTAATTCAATTTTATAAATTGGAGGGGTATTTAATATCGCTTCATTTATAAGTTCTAATACATCATTTTTTAATCTATATATTTGATTATTACCAATATTTTTTTCTAATACTTCGCTTACTGTATCAAAATATAAATTTAAATATATAATTTTATTTTCTCTATCGACATTATAATATTTTTCAAGTAATTCTAGCTGCCTATCGTTTTCAATTAAGTTTAATTTTTTATTCATAATTGAATTATAACAAACTTATTAATTTTTTTTAAATATATTTTCAATTTATTGAAAATAGGACTAATTTTAATAAAAAATGAAATATTTTTAAAAATCAGTATTTTTTTCCTTAATTATCGTGATATACTATTTAAGTAAAATAATTTTGCATATTTATAAAAATGTGCATTAATTATTAAACATTACATTTAAAAATAGTATTTATTTTAATTGTAATGATATGCCTAGCTAATCTTATTCCGTTTTGACGATTTGAGAATAGTTAAAAACAACTTTTTCTTAGCTAGAAACAATAATATAAGTTAATGGTTTTATTAACTTAAAAGAATGAAGTCATAACAATAATATTCTCAAAGAAAGGGGATCTATATATTTAATAAAATATATAGAAAAAGATTTTATGTTTTTTAACATTTACGGAAGCCTATCCTACATGCAATTACTCGGATGGGTTTTAGCATTCGTCGGTTTAATCGTCTGTAATGAAATCGCACGAAGAACAAAAGTTGGTGGCATAGTTTTCTTTTTTGTAATTCCTGGTTTACTCACACTCTACTTTATTATGATTAATATTTGGGGTGCTGTTGATCCTAATTCATGGGCAGCAAGTAACTGGACATTTACAAAGATGAATTCTTGGTTCCACTATGCAAAACTTTACGCAGCAACAGCTGGTTGTATCGGATTCATGATGATCAAATATGGCTGGGGAATCGGAAAGAAAAAATGGTTTAAAGTATTTCCATTCTTAATTGTTGCTATCAACATTCTCATCGCTTGTGCTAGTGATTTTGAAAGTGCTATTAAAGGCGCTCAAGCAGCTGGTTCAATCGGAGGAGCTGGTTGGTGGAAATCAAGCGAAGGTGTTTGGATTTATGGTGGCTGGTGGAATACAGTTAACGGTGTCGCTGGCTTAATCAACATCGCTTGTATGACTGGTTGGTGGGGAATTTACTCATCAAAGAAAAAGAAAGATATGTTATGGCCTGATATGACTTGGGTTTACATCATCGCTTACGATATTTGGAACTTCGAATATACATATCTTAACTTACCTACTCACTCATGGTATTGTGGACTTGCACTACTTCTCGCTCCAACATTTGCTAACTTCTTCTGGAATAAAGGTGGTTGGATTCAAAACAGAGCTAACACACTTGCTATTTGGTGTATGTTCGCTCAAGTCGTTCCTTACTTCCAAGATCAAGAACCATTCTCAGTTGTCACTTCAGTTTATGGACAAAACGCAACAATCGCTATAGCAACAGGAGAAATTGCTCCAACAACAGCAAATCCAAATGCACAAGGATTCATTGCAGTATTGGCTTTAGCAGTTAACGTATTAGCAATTACAGCTATTATCATTCGTTCTATCAAAACTAAGAAAAATCCTTATACAAACGAAATCTTCACTGATCAAAAAGACTTCATCGAAGCTTACGAGAGAAGAGAAATTTCAGAATAGTAATATTAAGTTACAAATTAAAAATCCTATGGAATTCCATAGGATTTTTATTTATTTTTTAAAATCTTCATTAACTTTCTTTTCTACTTCGTTACATATCACTTGAAGCTTACAAGAATGACAATCCATCTTAACTTTATTTGTTAAATGATCTAAAGCTTTAATAATATCATCTGTCTTTTTAACTAATTCAGTCAACATTTCATATGGATATTGATCTAAATCAATAAATATAATCTTAACATTTTTAACAAATGGTAAGGTCTTATATTTACTAACCATATAACTCCCAATTGAATCAAAATCAAATTGATTTTTTTTAACGCTATTTTTAGAAAATACTAGTGTCTCTTTTTTAGCAAACGCAGATTCTCTAATCATCAATCCATCTAATGAAAAATGATATTTAACATAATCTATCTTTCTTAAATTACTATATAAAGAATTGCCCTTTCCCATCGATTCTTTATCAATACTAACTAAAGCAATTCTAGCGTAATTTTTATCACTTTTAATATTTTTAACTTCATCACCAACTAAAAATAAGCCATCTTCAAAAGCTTCGTCTGTAGGAAAATCAATGGTAATTCCTTTATATTTTCCTCCACCAAGTTCAAATGCTTTATCGTTATTAAATATAATTTGATTATTGTTCTCTTTAAAACTTTGATTTAAATCTAGTTTTAAAGGAACAAGATTATAAGATGAATTTATATTATTGAATTTACTTATTAATTCATCAAATAGAAACATATTTAAATTTTACGATTTCTTTCAATTTTATCGTAGTGTTTCTCTAATAATTTTTCTAAAGAAGAAGTCAATTTCATATCTAAATTAAAGAAATATACGATAAATAATAAACCAAATAATGCAATGAAAGCACCAACAACAGTACAGACGATACTAGCTGCAATATGCCATTCTAAATAAGGAAATAATGTCCAACTTAATACAATTAATGCTGTACCCATATTATTTACCTTCCGCTAATCCTTTTTGACGAGCAAATTCTGCTGCACCTAAAGCTCCCATAAGTTGAGGATCGATAGGAAGATTAACTACCTTTAAGTGTAATACCTTTTCAATAGCATCTTTTAAACCATCATTTTTAGCACATCCACCAGTCAAAGCAATATTATCTGTAGCACCTGCTTTTTTAGCCATAACGAAACATCTTTTTGCAACAGAAAATTCAATTCCAGCAGCGATTTCATCCATTGGTTTACCTTCACCAACAAGAGAAATAACTTCACTTTCAGCAAAGACTGTACATTGAGCAGTGATAGGAATGATATTTTTAGCTTTTAAAGACAATTTAGAAAATTCATCTAAATCCATTTCAAAAGCTCTAGCCATAGCTTCAAAGAATCTTCCTGTACCTGCTGCACATTTATCATTCATAGCAAAATTTAAAACTGTACCATCTTTATCTACAGCGATACCTTTAACATCTTGTCCACCGATATCGATAATAGCTTTAACATTAGGATCTGTTACATGAACTCCCATAGCGTGACAAGAAATTTCAGAGATATTTTCATCAGCGAAAGGAACTTTATTTCTTCCGTAACCTGTACCGACTAAATAAGCTAAATCTTTTGCGCTTTTTAAGTCGCTTACCTGAGCTACTGCTTGATCTAAAGCATCTTGAGCACTTAAAACTGAATTAATTCTACTTCTATGTGTAACGTTAGCCACCATCTTACCTGTTTCATCAACAATTACGCACTTTGTATAAGTACTTCCTGAATCACATCCACCAAAATATTTCATATATTATTCCTCCTACCATGATTTTGCATCATCAATTATTTCTAAGCTTGGATCTACTGGTTCTTCTTTCATAACCGCACGCATATATCTATTAACATCATCTCTAATGCTTTGTTTTGATATGACACGTGGATCCATTAAGTCATGATTAACCCAAATTAATTTAATACCATGTTCTCTAGCACGTTCTTCAAATAATCCGTGCATACCATCTAAAGCTTTACAAGCGATATGTTCCCATAAAATAACCATATCAGCATTGTAGTAATCACAGAATTTCCATAAATCATCAAGTAAAACTTCGTAACCTCCATGAGTTCTATTTCTCATGATCATCTCTTGATATAACTTAGCAATATCATAAATTGCTTGTTCAGGATCATCTTCTGATATTTCATCAAAATAAACTAAAGATAACATATCAACTAAAGGTAAAATGCCCCAGCAATTTTGTAACCAAGGGAGAAAATCAGTATAGAATTGAGATTGAACACCCCACACGATTGCTCTATGACGATTTTCTTTACAAACAAGTCTCTTCTTTTTAAATGCTTTTTCAGCTAATTTTGTAATCTTTCTATCAGCTTTAACGAAGTCGTCACTTCTTCCTGCAACAGCCATATAAGTTGTTTCAGCATATAATGCTAAATTAGCACCATATACTTGAGGATAATCTGTTCTAGACATTTCCATCCAAGATTTACGTAATCTATTTTCTTCATTAAATCTTTTTGCACATTTAAAGTAATAATCCCAATCCCATTTTTCGCCTGTTTTTTCCTCAACAAACTTAATAGCATTTCTTATTTCTTGAGCAGCATATTCTTGAACACCTTCTTCAGTATGTCTTAAAGGAGCAGCAATTTGGAAACATGGAACACCATGTTCTTCATATTTTTTAGCCATGATTCCGTTACCCATTAAAGAACCATCGCAAGTTGTGTTACATTGAACTGCACAAGCTCCATATATTGGCATATCTTCATCTACTGCAGCACCAGCCTCAGCAGCAGGCATAGGACAAACATCACCAGGAATTCCCATTTCTTGTAAAACATCTAAGTAATGAGTAACAGCACCACCATTTAATAAAACTGATACGTAAATTGCAGCTGTTTCCCAGCTAACTGCATATAAATTTGGGAAGCCACACATTATGTGGAACATTTCGTTTTCATCTAATACAACAACCTTCTTATTAAATTTTTCGTTATTTCCACATCTTTTATCTGCTTTAAATACTCTTCCTAATAATTGAGCGATATCTAAAGCAACTAAGTCATATTCAGTATGAGCAATTCTTAAAGCTTCTTTTCTTAATCCTGTAGTATGTTTATCGATCATCATAGGAACAGCAAGATAATTTAACATCCATCTATATCTAAAGAAACCTTTTAAGTTATTTGGTTTGACAATGAATTTTGCTAACATCCACATGATTTTTAACCAACAATGAAAATCATATAAAGTGTCGATTACACCTCTCCACTCTCTTCTTTTTCTAACTCTTTTACCATTATAAAGTTTTCCAAGTTTTTCACTTCCTACTTTAGCACCCATTACTTGTTACCTCCTTGAATCTTTTTGATTTCAATGCTTTCAACAAACGCTTGAACTCTAGTTCTTATTTGTCCAGAATTTCCAACAGCGTAAGGTCTATCGATTGAAAGAACAGGATATTGATATTCATCTCTAAGCATATGAGTACCAGTCATTCTTTCATAAGCCCAAGGATCGCAGAATTTTACTTGTTCATAAATAATTCCATCAGCTTTATATTCATTAGCAATTTGATTTACATATTCTTTTCTACGTCTAAATTTATCCATGTTCATATGTCTAGGGCACATACAATTATGCATAAATTGTTCACATATTTGAGTTAATACATCTTCCCCATCTTTGATTTCAATCTCTTTTCTTCCAGGAAGAGAACCGTAACAAAATCTATCAGCAACTACTAACGCTCCGCTTTCTTCGATAAGTTTAATCATATCAACATCATCAACTTCACTTCCGACAACAGCGACTCTAGCCCTAAATTTTTTCTTTGTATCAGGGACTCTATTTTTAATTTCTTCTAATGTTTCTTCTAGCTTATCGATTAATAAATAGTGAGGGCAAACATATGTACACATTGTTATAATATGGAATTCATAGCCCGTAACACGGGGATTATCCTCTTTTCTGAATTCACCAATTTCGTTAATTAATCTGCACATTTTATTATATTCTTTAACTGCTTCTTTAATTGCTTCATCATTTACATCGATTCCAAAGTGTTCATGAAGTGCACCTAATATTTTTTTACGGCATTCAGAAACATATAAACTTAAACCATTTTCATCATCTTTCATCGGAACTTCTAAATATTCAAAGAAAAATCCGTCTTTTGGCATAGTTTTTAATAATTCCATATTTTCAACACAACGATTGATCATTGTACAACCATCAGGAGCAAGTAAACAATCTAAAAATTGATATCCTCCTTCAATAGCTCTTTCTAATAACGCTCTTGTGTATTCGCATAAAAAAGAAGTCATATAATAAGTTCCCATTTCGAGAGAACCAGTACGAGGAGCTCTTAATCTAGTCGAGAAACATCCTTTTAAATTTAAAAGAACTTCAGGAACTTGATAACAAACACTACCTACGCATTTTAATCCATCTTCTTTTGCTTTCCTTACCAATTCATTATTAGCATCTTCTAATAACTTTTCAAAATAGTACAAATGTTTTAAGTCTTTCATGTTCTCCTCCTTACAATATTCCCATTTTTTCTAATGCTAATTTTGTATATTTAACAATATTTGAATTTTCATTTAACGCAAATATTGATTTTCCTTCAACGTCTGATAACATCATCTCTTTATCATCAGGTATTACACTTAATAAATTTAATGAATCTAAATTTAATTTAGAAACATCTATACTTTCATTTACTCTATTTAATATCAAACCATCCTTTTGATACATAACTAATTCTTTAGCTACTTTTTTAATAGTTTTAGTTACTTCAATTCCTTTTATAGAAGCATCACTCACAAGTATTAAATTAGTTACTTTTTCCATAACCCTACGATTTACTTGCTCAATTCCGGCTTCTCCATCAATAACTACATAATCGAAATTATTAGCGACTAAAGAAATAACCTCTTTTAAATAAGCATTTACTTTACAATAACATCCACTAGCTTCAGGTCTTCCAATAGCTAAAAATGAAATACTATCAATTTCTACTAAAGCATCAAAAATTTGATATTTTGCTTCAGATAAAATTTCTAATGCAGCTTTAGTTTCCCCGCTTTCTGCATGTTCAATAAATAGTTTTCTTATTTCGTCGACTGTTGAAGAATATTCGACACCTAAAGCAGTAGCTAAACCAACTGCAGGATCTGCATCTATAGCTAATATTTTTTTATTGGGATATTTTTCATGAATCAATCTAATTGTCAAAGCCGAAATAGAAGTTTTTCCAACTCCACCTTTTCCACAAAACGCAATAATTGTAGGTTCACTCATAACTATTTCTCATTAACGTTAACAATAACATATCCATCAACGAGATTTGCCTTATTAAGTTTTCCTTTTATTTCTAATTTTCTTTCCATTAAGTCAGTTAAAATCAAAACATCATTATATGTTTCGACACTCATAACATTCTTCATTAATATATTTTTTTCATCAATTTTATTTTTGTATACAGTTGAAAGACACATAATTAATACCATTATTTAATTTTAGATAAAGCTTCTTCTAAATGTTTATTTCCTTCTTTATAACTTGAAACAGCTTCATTTACCTTTTTATAAGCTTCTTCATCAATCTCTTTTAAAGAAGATGCTAATTCTTCTAGCTCTTTACTATGAGATTCATTATGTTTAATTAAATATGTAATAAGAGCTACTAGTTCTTCTTTATTGTTTTCCATTTTATTACCTCGTAAATCAACTTTTTTTATAAAAACGTATAAAATAATTTTATAACTATTTGTCGCAATCAACAATAAAAAAATTACGATTTTATCGATAAAATTAAACTAATCGATATAAAAATATTGTAATTCAGTAATTTTACTTTAAATTATATTTTATTTTAAAAATAATATATTCCAGAATTTTCTAACAAATCTTTATTAGCTTTTTCTATATCTAAATTTTTAAATAAAGAAGGATAAATTTTACTAGCTAAAATCAATTTAAAATAAAGTTTACCTTTTGAAGATCCTAATAAAGAGTTACTAAATAAAATAACACTTTGAGTTTTTATAAAAGGTATATTCTCCCAACCGCTTCTAGATAAAATATTCTTTTTAACATTATTAGCATTTGATAAATCTACAATATCTTTTCCTAAAACATTTTCATCGACCATCTTAATCATATATGAAGGAGAAAAATTATAGATTGTCGATGCTTCGACATTGTCTAATTTAGGATTAATTAAGTTGTCAAATATATTAAAAGCTCCACTTCCTAAAATTAAAGATGACATGCTTGATCCGCTGCCAAAAGTAGTAAAATCTTCAACATCTTCAACATAGACATTTACATATTGACAAGGATATAAATCACCTAAACCATCATTAATTAAATTGTTGTACTCACCTTCTATAATATTAACTGTATCATTCCTTTTATTATCAGAATCATCAATTTTATTATCATCATTGTTTTTATCTTGGTTAGTATTTGTATTATTAGAATCATCATTTACTCTATATCTAGAACAAGATGATAAAGAAAATATAGATACTAAAGTTAAAAATAAAGTTAAAAATTTAGTTTTCATATTTTTTTATCATCCTCCAATAAATCTTTTTTAAAGAACTGCTTCTCTTTTTTAATTCATCACATGTTAATGAATAAAATTCTTTAATTAATTTAATATCATCATCAGTGATATAATTATCACTATAAGATATTTTTAAATATAAATTAGTAGCGTTTTCATATGTTTTTTTATAATTTTCATCAAAAGTTTTTAAATCTTCTACATAATCAATATAACCTTTATTTTGATATGTTACACCTAATTTTCTTAATATTTTTATACTTTCTAAATAATTTGTTTTAATCAATATTTTTTTATTAGATGAATTTAATGATTTTAAATATTTTCTGTTTTTATAATTTTCTATAATTATTAATATTATTGGAACAATTAGTAATATCGCAAAAATTACACCTAAAAAAATTAATATAATTGGAAGATTACTAGTCTTTTTACCACCTTCATCTTTTTTATCATCATTTTTATCTTTATCGGTATTATCTTTACTATCATCATTATTCGAAGCATTATTATTTTTATCTGAATCTTTTTCGTTTTTAACATCACTAAAATAATCTCTAATGTTATTTGCGATATTATTAATTTGTGTAGATGAATTATAAGATAAAGAAACTGAAGATATTGATCCAGAGAAAATAATTGAAAAAGAAAGTAATAAAGCAATGTTTTTTCCTTTTACTTTCTTGCTCTCTTTATTAAAAGATTTAGAATGTAAATAAGTATTTAAAATAATAAAAGTTACATTTAATATAACTAATAAAATAACAATTATCATATTAAATCCCACATCAAAATATATTGAGAGAACTAATAATGGAACATTAAGTAATAACAACAAATAACCCTTTAAAATTCTTGCTATATTAAATGAAATCAAAGAATATGAAAAAGAAGTTAGTGTTACATAAATCATCAATGCTTTTTGTTGCTTCGAAAGCATTAAATCAATTTGATAGTAAGTATATTTATAGT
>CAVKZO010000018.1:0-25446 GCA_963661135.1 Lachnospiraceae bacterium
ATCGATTCTTTTTTTATATTTAATACTCTTTTTTAAATATAAAAATTTATAATAATTTTACTTTTTTATTCACCTTGTGTATAATTTTACTTGTAAAAGGCAAAACTAAAGAAATTTAGTGGCGCAAAGCTATAGGGACTTAGTATTATTTGAATACAGTCAGCCAGTTGCCGTTCGGTAGTTATTGAAAAAAGATTAATTATTTGATAGGTGATTGGTCTTTTTAATTTAATGATTACTTTAAGACTCAAACTATACATATTTAATGAATTTAATCGCACAACTTAAAT
Source organism: Lachnospiraceae bacterium (assembly GCA_963661135.1). Taxonomy (GTDB): domain Bacteria; phylum Bacillota_I; class Bacilli_A; order RFN20; family CAG-826; genus Onthovivens. The sequence continues at coordinate 291 of CAVKZO010000018.1, forward strand.
TTTTTAAATGCTAAATTTAAAAGGTTTTTAATATGGTTGATTTAACATATGTGAAAAAAAGAAAAAGAAAACAAGTTGCGAAGATTGTAACTGGAGTAAGTGCAGTACTTATCGTACCTTTTTTAATCCTCTCTTTTATTGGTAAAGAGATCGGTCACTTTACGATCGGATTAAAAAACTCTAATGTATCTTTAGCGTTAGCTACAGACAAAGAGTTAACTAATAAAACTACATTTATCGGTTTAGATAAATTAGCACCTTACGCAGTTTATACAGTCGATGGAATCAATAAGAACTATACTGATGATACTATCGATAGTATCGATAGTAATGATAGTATCGGTAAAAGGGTTGATCCTTCTACAGAAGAAACTACAGCATTATACTTTTTTAAGTATACTTTTTATGTTGTAAACGTAGGTGAAGTAAACGCAACATACGATATTTCTTTTTCAATTACAGACAACAAAAGACCAACTAACGTAAATTACTCTTTAGATGATATTTTACGTGTTAGATGGTATGAAAATAGTGGAGATTCTTCATCTCACTCATATAAAACATATGCTAAAAAAAGTTTAACTCCTAATTTCAATGAAGGAGAAACCGAACCATTTTACAATACTTGTATCGGTAAAAGTACTAATGGAGTATGTAAAGATGGTTACGCTGAATTATTTAGTGATGATATTACTATTTTAAAAAATACTACAAAACATTTTAAAGTAGGAGATTACACTAGATACACAGTTTTAATGTGGCTAGAAGGAAACGATCCTGAAGCAGTAGGCACAACACCTGATGAAACTTATTTAAAATTAGCGATCAACGTTGAAGCTTATGAGGATGTCGATGAAGAATAAAGATTACGTTTTACCTTTATTATCAATTTCAATAAGTTTATTAGTTATCGGTACCGTAGGTGCTACTTTAAGCTGGTATCAATATAACACTAATACTTATTTTAATTACGATGGAACTAGTATTGGAAGTTCTAAGCTTTTTGATATTGGTTTAATCAGTGACACCTATTTAGCTGATGCGAGTAAATATGGATTAAAACAAGATGAAAACGATTCTAGTATATATTGGGCTAATAGCCAAATCGATACTAGTACAACAAAATACTATTTAAGTAAAAATGGATACACTACAAACATTCTTAACGGTGTTACTAGTGGAAAATATTCAACCAATGGAGAATTTTCTTTAAAAAGAGCTCCAGAGCATTGTGATAACTATTTTGATACATTCTCTAGAGCTGAAAAAGCAACTAAGGACAATTATGTCCATTTTGATTTTGTATTTAGAATTAGAGAGATCACAGGTGATGGTATCATCTATTCTAAAGATGGAAACATCTATTTAAACAAAATTGAATTAGAAGGTGATGGAAATATTGAAAAATCTACTAGATTTCACTTTGCTAATGAAACTAGCAATTTTATTTTAAATCCTAGCGTCATAGATGATGGAAACGATACAGTTGGTGGAATATTAGATTTAAATAAAGATGGGTTATACGACTATAAAGAATCTTTAGTTACCGGAAATAGATATGAATATTATTATGGTGAAACTGAAAATGAAGATGGTGTCGTATATAAAGATGAAGTTACAAGTGATGGAGTAGATGAAGGTAAAGGCAGTGAAAATAGCTTTACCGGTGAACATAAAAACGGAGTTTACGCTGTTGATGAAACTAAGACTGTCGCTGCTAAAAGCGAATTTTTAGGTTATGATACAATCATTACAAATCATCAAGTTATAACTACAATCACAACTGTTAACGGATTAGCATATCTTTCTTTAGATGTTTATTTAGAAGGTTGGGATTCTTATTTTATCGATGAAGAACAAGAACATAAATTTTCTTTGAGTTTGGAGTTTGGTGTCGATGAAGACTAAGGCTAATATTTTAATACCTTCATTGCTTGTTAGTATTATTACGATACTTCTAACTACTACAGGACTTACTGTAGCGTGGTATGCAAGTGGATTATCTTTAAGGATATTTGATATTGATATCTCTATCGTTAGTGATCCTAATTTAGAGATTGGAGTTAAAGATAAAGATGGTAATATCAATTACTATCAAAATAAGTTACCTAGTGAAGTATTTAAAGACAAATACGTAAGTTTATTTAAACCTGTATCTAGTATGTACTCTTCTTTATTTTTAAATGAAAGAGAAGACTACCCAGTATTTAGAGAAAAATATGGTCATCCAACTTATAGTGATGAAACTACATATAAGTCTAGTAATGTAGCTAAGGATGGATATTTCTCTATCGAATTATATTTAAGAAGTGATTCAGATGTATATGTTACTGTAGATAGTAGTGCTGAACATACATATTTTAAAGGTGATACAGCTAAAAATATTGAAAAAGCTAAAGATTTAGTTTCTAGATATCCAGATTTAACAGAAGAAGAAATTGCTTCTAGAATGGATGAAATAGATCATTCTTTAAGATTTTCTTTATTGGAGACAAGTAGCGATAACTATAACTACACGATCGTCGATCCATACAAAGAAGAAGATACATATTTTTCTGGTAGTTTAGATATCGACGCGAATGGATTTTATGATTCTTATATCGATTCTTCGGTAAATAGGAAAGAATTTTTTTACGGAGAATATTATAATGATGATAAGCTTGTTTATGAATTGAATGAAGAGGCTACTTCAACTAGTGGAGAATCATCGACTTTCAATGCAGGACACGGCGAGAATACGTATGTTGTAAATGTCGATAAGTCAGTTGAAAATGGGTTGATTAGAGCTAAAGAGAATAGTGTAAGTCTATCTAGCGTTAGCGATGAATTGATCACATTAAAACACGGTGAACCTAAAAGAGTGGTATTTTCAATCTATATCGAAGGATGGGATTTAGATAATACCAACGTAAATGAATATGGTGCATTTAAATCTTCTTTTGGTTTTAAAGTGAGTAAGGAGTATATTGTATGAGCGAATATTTTGAGTATTTAGGGGAGTTTTTAAAGAGATTTTTTGTGGATTTTGGCAATTTCTTTAAAGATGTTTTTGCTTCCCCATGGGGTAAAGTACCTGGTAATTTTGATTATTACAATCAATTATTTAATCAATATTCTCCTAAATTTGGAGTAGGTGGATGGATATTCTTTGTAATATTTGTCATTCTTTGGATCGCTTTTATCGGTGGATTATTATTCTTAATCTTTTTAGGATTAAGAAAATATATTAGATTCGTCAAAAAAGAGATCGACAAAGAAAAATTACAAGAAACTATCGAAAGACTTAATTACGAATTATTTAACGCTATCAAAGAAAAAGATAGAATTTTAGCTTTAAAGGTCGGTGAACTTGGATATAAACCAACATTGAAAGAACAAGAAGAAGCAAAAGAAGTTATCGAAGAAGTATCTTCTAGATTCCCTAAACTTACTTACGTTGACCATGAATATAAAGATTTCAATAGTGAGATCGCTAATGTCGATGGATTAACTTTGGAAGAATTATGTACTTCATTTAGAAATTTTGCAGCAAGTCAATTACATTTATATTACACAATCGATACGATTAGACAGTTATTTGCTGGTATGGCTACTTCTAAACTTATCATTTTAGAAGGTATCTCAGGTACTGGTAAAACTTCCCTTCCTTACGCAATGGGAAAATTCTTTAATTTCGATGCTAATATTTGTTCAGTTCAACCTTCTTGGAAAGATAGAAGTGAACTTGTCGGTTACTATAACGAATTTACTAAAAAATTCAATGAAACTGAATTTTTAAAAGCTTTATATACTGCAATTTATAGAAAAGATATCAATTTAATTGTTCTCGACGAAATGAACCTCGCTCGTATCGAGTATTATTTTGCTGAGTTCTTATCCGTCATGGAAATGCCAAATGTCAATGAACGGAAAATTGAATTGATCAACTCTTATAGTAACGACGATCCAAAATACGTTATTAACGGTAAGATTTTAATTCCTCAAAACGTTATCTTCTTTGGTACAGCTAATAACGATGACTCTACATTTACAATTTCAGATAAGGTTTACGATCGTGCTATCTCTTTATTCTTCGACAATAAAGGTATTCCATTCGATTGTGATTATCAAGATTCTTTAAATGTAAGTTACGATCAAGTTAATACATTATTTAAACAAGCTTGTGAAGAATTTCCAGTATCTGATAAATTATTAGATAAATTTGCTGAATTAGATGATTTTGTTATCGCAAAATTCAAATTAGCATTCGGTAACCGTATCTTAAAGCAATTAAAAACATTTATACCTGTATATGTCGCTTGTGGAGGAACGGATTTAGATGGTTTAGATTTTATCTTCACTAACAAGATTTTAAAGAAATTTGAATCTTTAAATATCGCTTTCCTTAGAGATGAGTTAAAACAATTAAATAATCAATTAGATAAGTTATTCGGTAAAGGTAACTTTAAGATGGCTCATAGATATATCGATAACTTAATTAAGATGTCTCAATAGTAAATATGGAAAAGAAAGAAAATAGTAAAACTAAAAAAATATCTACTAGTAGCAGTAAAAAAGTAACTAAAAAGAAAACTGCTACTAAAGCAGTTAAAGAAGCTAAAGTTGAAGTTAAAAAAAGTAAAAAGAAAAGAGTCAATAGACTTAAAAATCAAAAGACTCAATCTTCTTTTGAAAAAGCAGGTAAAAAACTTCAAACTAGATTCAACAATTTAACTAGAAAAGATGAAAATGCTAAAGATATTTTGAATTGCTTAAAAACAGGAAGCAATTCTTTTTTACGTGTATCTAGAACAGAAAATACAGCTTTTGATATGTCTTGGATCAAAGAGATTGAAAAAGCTATTCCTAGTATCGATGAGATTGTTAAAAATCCTAGAATCAACACTAAAAACGTCACTAATGTCGTTCCTATTGAACTTGCAAAAAAGACGAATAGCGAATCTATTCAACATTTAGCAACGCACTCTCAATACGTTAAAGAAATCGATGAAAATGGTGATGTTATCCCTTCAAAGATTTTAAATATTGAAGCTGAAGACAACTATTTAACATATGAAAATAAATTCATTGCTACATTGATTAGAAGACTTGTTATATTTGTAGAAAAAAGATATGAATATATCGTTAAATATTCTCCATTAAAAGATTACGATATCATGTACGTTAAAAATAGAAGCGTCATTAATGGAGTTGAATATATTGTAGAAAGTAAAGTTATCGCTAGTAAGATCAGCGAATCTCAAAGCGATAAAAATATATCAGGACATGAATTTGTTAAAAAAGTTAACTTAATTAGAAAATATATTAAGTATTTCTACGCTTCATCATTTATGAAGAAATTTAAAAATGAGAAGAATGTTAGAAGTCCTATTATTCAAACTAATATCATTAGAAAGAATCCTAGATATAGAAAATGTTATGAATTATATAAATTTATCGAAAGATACGATAAATTAGGTGTTAACTTCTTAATTAAAGAAGATTATAAAGATTTTGATGAAAAATCTAAAAAAGAGATGTACAACTTAACTCTCGCTAATGTTTTAACGCTTAAAGGAAGCGATGCTAAATATAAAATTAAATCTAAGAAGAAGATTAAAAAACCAAAAGTATTAACTACTGTAGATGATGATGTATTTACATTCTATCCTTTAGGAGAAGATCCAGAATTCATTAGAGTAGATGAAGAATATTTAAATTATAAATCAGCTAACTTAGAGACTTTAAAGAAAAAACCTAAGATGCCTGAAAGAAAGTTTGCTATTGGAAACTATCTTAAAAAAGGTAAGGTTGATAAAGATAAAAAGAGAAGAGATGAACTTCTTAAACGTAAAAAAGCTGAGGCTCTTCAATTTGAGAAAGAACAAAAACTTCTTTTAGCTGAACAAGAAAAAGAAATTGCTAGACAGAAGGCGTTATTAGAAAAAGAAGAAGAGAGAAGAAGACAAGACGAACTTGAAAAAGCTAGAGTCTATGTTAAAGAAGAAGCTAATAAATACGCGAATGAACTTGAATCAATATTAGAAGAAGAAAGAAAGAAGCTTATTGAAGAAAGTTTAGCTGATCAAGGTGATGTTGAAAATGTTTTAGATGAAACAAACAAAAATCAAGAAAACGTTGATTATATTGAAGAGAATCAAGGTAACCTTGAAGATGTTATAGATAATGATGTTAATAATCAAGATAATCTTGATAATGATGATGAAAATCAAACAAACCTTGAAAATTCTGATAAAAATCAAGAAAAACTTGATAAAAGTAAAGAAAACGATGCTAAAAATCAAGGTAGTGTTGATTTATCTAGTGAAAATCAAGAAAACCTTGAAAAAAGTGATGGTTTAGAGGCTGAAAATCAAGAAAACCTTGAAGAAAACTTGAATTTAGAGTCAAAAAATCAAGGAAACCTTGAAAATTCAACTGATGCTAAGTCTAATACTCAAGAAAACCTTGAAAATACTACCGAAAATCAAGAAAACCTTGATTCTAATAAAAAGAAAGGATTTTTCTCTAGATTTAAAAAGTAGTTTAGAAAATATAAACAAGTTTAAGTATGAAGAAAGATAAAGTTGAAAAGAAAGAAGAAATTAAAGAGAAGAAACCATTATATAAAAAGATTTTAAATGGTATCGGCACAGCTCTTGTTGTGATCGTTGTAGGTATCGTAGCAACTTTTGGAATCGCAAGTGTAACTAGTGATAAAGAAGCAAACTATGGTGTTAACGTTATCTTTAATCATGCTGCATTAGTTGTTTTAACAGATTCAATGGAACCTGAATATCCTGTAGGAAGTGCTGTTTTTATTGAAAAGACAGATCCTAGCGATATTAAAGTTGGAGATGATTTAACATTTTATTACGATAGTATTGGAATGGTTATCACTCATAGAGTAAGTGAAATTAAAGAACCTACTACTGAAGGTGGATTATATACTTTCACACTTCATGGAATTAACACTAAATCGACGCAATGCGGAACAGAAGACGATCCTCAAGATTGCACTGATCAAACTCAAGTTGTAACTAGTGATAAAGTTGTAGGTAAAGTAATTGGAAAAAGCGTAGCATTCGGTAAGATATATGCTTTCATGGTAACTCCATGGGGACTTATAATTCTTCTATTAATTCCTGGATCTTATTTAATTGTTATCTCTATTATGAAGATAGTTAAAACGTTAAAAGAAAACGATGAAGAAGAGTTAGCAGTAGAAGAAAAAGGTAATTCTTCATCCACATCTAAATTAGATGGATTATCTAAAGAAGATAAAGAGAGATTAAAACAAGATTTACTTAATGAGATGCTTAAAGAAAAAGGAGGAAAGAAAGATGAATAAAAGATTATTTAATACGATAGCAACATGTATATTCTTCGTATTTTTAGCGTTGTTCTTATTTTTATACATATTTTTAGTATTTATACCTTACGGATATACTGATTTAACAGTTGCAGTGTTCTGTGTATGTGTTAATATTCTCTTCTTATTCTTTGTTATAAGCGCTGTCTTCATGGTTAAAGCTTACATTGAATTCAAAAGATTTTTAGATGATAACGAATATAATTTTGGTGAAAAAATAACATTCCATAACTATGATATATTCTCTAAACAAATTGAAAGATTAATAAATAATAATAAAGAACAATATATGATATCGTTCTCTCCTGTTAAAATTTCAGTTAACTACGAGATTTATCAAACTAATGAAATTAAAAAATTAAATAGAGCAATAGCCAATTATTTAATCTTAAAATTTAATGATAAAGAATATAAAAAGATGAAAGTTAGATATTGCTATGATAATTATTGTTTCTTAATTTATTTTAGAGGTGATAAAAAAGATGTTTATAAAATGATAGAAGATATCGAAAACAAAACTTTTGAACTTGCTAAGGAAGAAGATTTAAGAATCTTCATTCAAACTTATTTTGGTGTATATAATATCGCTGATAAAAATACACAAGTAAATGAAGCTACAAATAGAGCAAATGTCGCTAGAAGAATTGCTGAATATAACTACGATAAAATCGTTTTCTTCGATATGAATATGGTTAACGGAAAAGTAGATGAAAATTTAGCTAATCAAATAATCGATGGATTAAAAAATAAAGAATTCGTGGTATATTATCAACCAAAATACAATTTAAATAGTAAAACATTCGTCGGTAGTGAAGCTTTAATTAGATGGAATAGTAAAGAACATGGTCTTGTTTCTCCTATCAGATTTATCAACTTTGCTGAAAATAAAGGTTTAATTCACGAATTAGATTTATATGTTTTAGATAGAGTATGCCAAGATTTGATCGATGAACAAAAAAGAGGTAGAAGAGTTCTTCCTGTTTCAGTTAATTTTTCAATTTATGAATTCTACTGTCCAACATTTTTAACTGATATTAAATCTACTATTGAAAAATATAATGTAAATCCTTCATTAATTGAAATTGAAATTACAGAAGGAACAACACACGCTAATTCTTTCTTGGTTACATCTATTTTAAAGAAATTAAAAGATTATGGTATGAAGATTTTACTCGACGACTTCGGATTAGGTTTTTCAAATATCGGTTCATTAAAGACTTTACCAGTTGATGTTATTAAAATCGATAAATCATTCATCGATGAGATCGTATTTGATTATAAATCTAGACAAATTGTTGAAACTATTATTAAATTAGCTAAAGCGATGTCTTTCCAAGTTATCGCTGAAGGTGTTGGAGATGTTAAACAAGTTGAAATGCTTAAAAAACTTAAATGCGATTCAATTCAAGGATTCTATTATAGTCAACCTATACCTTTAAAAGAATATGAAAAATTCTTGGCTAATAATAAGTTTGAAAAGAAGGAGGCAAAATAAATATGATTTTAATTGTTGGAACAATTCACGATGATGTTTTATATTTTGATGCTCAATTAAAAAATAAAGAAGAAAAAGAATTAATTAAAAATGTTAAAGTTGTCTTTGGAGAACTTTACAATCAAAATATTTGCTTAGTTTACAATATTTATTCTAATTACATGTCTAGTAGTATCGTGAGCTTATTGATTGAAAAATACGATATTATTGCAGTATTTAACGTTGGAAGTTGCCATTCTTACAGCGATGATTTAAATAGTGGGGATATATTAGTAAGCGACGTTGTTTTATTAGGTGATGTGTCTTTAGGAAGCATTGAAAAAGTTAAAAGAGGAGAGATTCCTTCTTTCCCTTCAGGATATATAGCAGATACTTTATTTACTAATTACATCATTAAATTTAGTAAAAACTTTATGATTTCTAATATCCATAACGGAATTATAGTATCTACCAATAAAGAATTTACTAGTAAAGAAGAGATTAAAGGAATTAACGATGATGAAGTAGTTTTAGGAAAAAGCGATCATATAGCATTTGAATCTAATAGTGGAGGATGTGCTTTCGCTTCATATTTATTTGACGTTCCTTTTGTAGCAGTAAAAGTTGTAATCGATACTATTAAAGGAAATATATCTACAAAAGAAAAGATATTAACTTTAAGACAATACGCAAATGTTGGAAAACTTATATCTTCTACAATTGGAGAAATCGGAAGAAACGATACAATTTCATTAGCAAATGAATAAAATATATTAAAAGTAACAAAAATGTTACTTTTTTTATTTAAAAAACACATTTCATTATCTAAAATTAAATTATGAACAAAAATTCTTTACATATTTTAATGTTGAGTTCGATTATATCGTTAATTTCGATATCTTCTTTCAGTTGTAACGATAACACGATTAAAGAACAGGAAATGTTAACTATAACTTGCACAAAGGAAGAATACTATAATATCAATTCATTAGGAAAAATATTCGCTAAAGAAAATAATATTATTATTAAATATAATATTTTAGATAACGATACTATGAAATATAAATTAAATCATAACGGAGTAGATTCTGATTTAATTTTATTTGATAGTATCATCGATGTTAATAATTTTAAAGAATCGTTAGTAGATGTTACTACTAACGATTATTTTTGCAATTATAATTCTTATTATAACAATTATTTTAAATCTAACGATGATAGAGTCTATGTTTTTCCTTCACCTGGAAAGATATATTCTTACGTTTTAAATGAAGATTTAATTAAGGAATTGAATGTAACTAAACCAACTACATTAGATGAATTAAAACAATTTTCTAGTAGAATCAAAGATTATGTAATACCTTTTTTAAGTGGAGAAATTGGAAATGATGTATATTTAGATTTATTTATGCAAGTTTCTGTCCCTTTATTTTTTGGCTATATTCAAGGATTTAACTTTTTTGAAAATTATATTAAAGGAAATGTAACTATATCTAATTCAATATATATAAGTACGATTAAAAATACATTAAATCAACTATATTCTTTATGCAATAATGGATTTTTTAATGGATCTATCGATGGAAAAGATAACTTTCTTAAATTTAAAGATGGTGAATCTGTATTATTTTCTTTAAACGAAAAAACTATATTAAATAAAGATAGTGATTTGAATTTTAAATATTCTCTATTTCCTTTTTTAGGAGAAACAAATAGAGATACGCGGATATTAGCGGAACCAGATTATTATTTAGCGATGTTAAAAGATAGCTATTCTAAAAGGAAAGATCTATTAAATAATTTTGTAGACTTTTTTACCAGTGTAAAAGGACAAAAACTTATGATGAAAGGAAAAAGTGAGATGTATCAAGAAAATGGTATCTCATTTATTAACGATATTGAAATCAATACTTATGGAAGCTACTTACAATTAGAAAAATATATCGCTGAAGGTAAAGTTTTTATCGCAGATAAATTTAAATCGGTATTTAAGATGAGCAACACTAATATTAAAAATTATATTAATGGAGATTCTTCTTTAGATGAAACAATATTAGGGATGGACGCTAACTTTACTTCATATTTAAATAATAAAAATAATATTTATATCGTAGAAGATTTCTTTAATTTAAATAGCGATTTAAATATTAGAAAAGAAGAGATATTAAAAAAGATTTCTTCAAGATTAAAAGATATAACTAAATGTGATTTATTTTTATTAGATTACGACTTTTTAAAGCAAGATGTATTAGATTTTCAATTATATCAAAATGAGTTAGAGATAATGTTTAATAAAAATAGTTACGTATATCCTAAAAATATTAAAGGTAAAGAATTGAAAGAATATATCGATAAAAATATGGAAAATCATATTGAAAACAAAGTATTTGTCAATGGTATTAATTATACTGAAGATGGATATGTTTTAAATGATGGATCTAGCATTTTAGATGATAAAGACTATTTTGTTATGCTTCCTAGTAGATATTTAAATGAAGATAATAGTGCTACAAGTGACATAAAAACATATAACCTTTATGAGCTTTATGTCGATACTCTTACAAATATTGTTTTGGATGAATAAAGTTTATGAAGAAAATTAATTTTAAAATATCTTATTTATTTCTTTCTTGTTTGGCTATTTCTTTATTATCATCTTGTAATGATAGTTATATCGATAATACTATTTTAAAATTAGAGATATTAGATGATGGGATTAAAAAAGTATATGGAAGAGGAGAAACTATAGATTTATCCTCTACAACTTTAAAAGTTACTTATTTAAATGGGGAGTCTAATATTGTTAATGCTCTTGATTCTATCGTTGATATTAAAGGGGTAGATACAGAAACTGTAGGAGATCATAAAATTATATTTTCTATTGATAACGCATCAACATTTGATACATATAAAGTTGAACAATATACAGTAACTTTAAATTATTTAGATGGAACATTTAATGGAAATAGTGTTACTACAGTCGATGTATATGCAAATAAGTGCGATTTATCAACTTACGTACCTACTAAAGGAGATATCGATTCAAAAACTAATTTGGGATATAAATTCTCTGGATGGTTTTATGATGAAAAATTAACTAGTAGAGCTGCATATTTAGCAAATCATGAGTTTTTTACTGATAAAGATGTAACTTTATATGCTGGATACGATTTAAATTACACAGATAGATTTTTATATCGAGTCGATGAAGATGAAAGTGAAGTAGAATTATTAAGTATTAATATAAACGCTCTACTTGATGAAGATTTTTTATATTCAAAGACATTGTCGATTCCTACTACGATCGATAGATATCCTGTTACTAGTATCGGAGATGATTTTTTAATATATAAAGATGAAGATGATGAATTTAATTTAGCTTCATATTTAAGCTTTGAAGCTATCGATTTTGGTGAAGACTCACATATAACTAAAATTGGAAAGAATGCTTTTTCTAATCTTATAAGTTTAAAAAGGTTAGATCTACCTAAATCGATTGAAGAAATCGATGAAAAAGCATTCTTTAATACAGGTATTGAAAATGAGATTGTATTCCCTAAATCTTTAATTAAAATAGGAGCTTATTCTTTTGCTAATAACCAATGTGGAATCGATAAAGTTAGTTTTGAAGATAATAGTAAAATTAAAGTTATTGGAGAATACGCTTTTAATTATTGTACTAATTTAACTAATATTGAATTAGTAGAAGGGATTGAAGAGATTAGAGATGGAGCTTTTGCTAATAGTAGTATAGAGTATATTTATATTCCTGCATCAGTTAAATATATCGGAAACGATGTATTTAAAGAGACGAGTTACCTAAAAGAAATAGTGGTGAGTAGCTTTAATTTTAAATATAGTTCTATCGATGGAAATTTATATTCTGAAGATTTAAAAACATTAATTAAATATTGTTATGGAAAAAATGAAACTACATTTACTTTATTAGATAGCGTTACTTCAATTGGAGATAGCGCATTCAATTTATATGATGGATATTCAGGTTTATCTACTTTAATTTTAAATGATAAATTATCTTATATCGGTAGTGAAGCTTTTTCAAATTGCTATTTTGATATGGTTTTACCATCTTCTTTAACTAGTTTTAATATTTTAGCATTTAAAGGCTATAAAGGAAGTGCTTTTAGTGTAGAAAAAGATAATCCTTTATATTGTTCTAAAGATGGTATTTTATATTCTAAAGATTTAAAAACTTTATATTGTGTTCCAGGTAATTATAGCGATGAATATTTAAAGATTGATGATGGTGTAGAAATTATTAATTCATATGCGATTTACGATAATTTAAATATTAAATTTATTTATATTAGCGAAAATTCTTTGTTAAAAGAAGTTAAAAAATATGGGATATTACTGGGATCTAATGAGAATTTAGTTTCGTTTTTTATCGACTTAAAAAATAGTTTTACTTATCAATACAACTCTTTTTATTCTGAAAAAGATATAAGTAATGGGAATTATTTTATCGCTATTAACGACGATAATTTAAAAGAAGAATTTGAAGAGAAGTGTCCCTTTGAATCTAGTTTTCAACGTATAAAAGTCATTAAAGAAGTCGATATATTTAATAAATTACAAAACTATTTTAAAGAAGATAGATTCTATACTACATATTCTTTATTTAATAAAGGAGTAAGTGGAGATTTCTATTCTAAAGTAGATTTATTTAAAGAAGACGTCATTAAAAATTTAAATTATATTGATTTTATGTATTCTTTTAAGGGTATCGATGATTCTAAATTATCTTACTTTAAAGAATTTGAAAGTGATTTTGTTAATTTTTTAACATTCTATTTTGAATATAATGTTAAATATGGAAGTAGTATTACTAGTGTTAAATTTTTAAATTATTATTTAAATAGATATAACTTATTTCCTAACGAAATTAAAGAATATACAAAAGTTAAATATGATAATTTAATTAACAATTTTAACATTTATATGTCTAAAGATGAGATCATAGATATATATAATTTAATATTGGATTTTGAATTATCTAATGATTCTTTTAATAACGAAGAATATATAAAAATAAATAATTTAGTTAATACAACTTATTTTAATTCTAGAGTTATTCCTTTTGAAGTGAGCGATAAACTTATGCGCATTGAAACAAATCATGATATTTACGAATTATTAAATAAAGATATTCAATCTATCGATGATTTAGTTACAGTTGATAATCTTATTGAAGGTGATTCATCTGATTATTATCTTGGTATTAGTGGTCTTATCGATATCTTCTTTAAAACTAAAACATACAAACAATATTTATATAAATACGAAGAATATTTAAAATATGTAGAAAATTATGAAATTATTAAATCCGATTATATTAACAGTTTTATTAGTGAAGTTAATGAACTTGATTTAACCGATTATGATGATACTAAATATAAAAAAATATATGAAAAATACAATAAAATTTATAGTCTAAATTCAACTATGATAGAAAATAATGGATTAATATATGTAGAAGATAAAATTAATTTGATTATAGAGGATATTAATATTCATACCTTATTAAATAATTATAGTGAAATTAACTATTCTAATTTATATGAATCATATGATTTAGCTATGTATATTGATGATTTTAAATATAGAATTGAAGATGTGTCTTCAATTATTCAACTTGAAGAATTTAATACTAAATTTGATGTAATTAAAGAATATTTAAATCAGTTTGTAACTAAACTTAAAGAAGATATTAAAAATTATGAAATAGGGGATAGTATCGATATAGATTCATTTTTAGATATCGATTATAGATATGACTTATTAGGAAAATACGCTGCAACTTTTATTAAAAATAATAGTATTTATCGAGAAAATGAAGAAGATTCCTACAATTATTACGCTAAATATATTAAAATGTGTATTGCGTATAATATTGAATATGTTTTAAGTTTATATCCAAATATAACTTATTCAAATTATATTGAAGCAAATAAGTTGCTATTTGGATTTTATGATTATACTAGTATTGAAGAATATGAAGGTATCAATGAATTTATTAATGATAACTTATATATTTTAAGTGAAGAAGAGATTAATTCTTTATATAGATACGATGAATATTTAAATTTAGTTAATTGCTTTAAGGAGTTAGGTTAGTTTGGAAGAATTTTATTTATCATTTACGATCAATAAAAATAACACTAGAGTCATTTCGGTAAATGATGATGATTTTATTGTTGGCTTATCTTTCGATACTTTTTTTGATAAATACTTAAATAGCAATAAATTAGCTGTTAAAGATAAAAAATATAGTAGTGATGATTTACTTACTTATTTTTTAACTCATACTTTAAATGATTATATTATTTTTAATACGACAAGTTACGAATATAAATATAAATTTTTAATTACTTTTATAGATGAAGATTTGATTACGGTTTCTTTATATAGGTTAAAAGTAGAAGTAGAAAGTAGAATCAATTACGATTATTTAACTGGAGTTTACACTAGAAGTTACGTATCTAAATTGATCAATGAAACTTTAAAAGATTGTGATGCAGAGAATTCATATCTATTAATGTTCGATTTAGATAATTATAAATCTATCAACGATACTTTTGGACATTCTATCGGTGATTTATGTTTAAAAAATATCGCAACACAATTAAATGAAATATTTTCAAAACACATATTTGGAAGATATGGTGGAGATGAGTTTTTTGCTTTTTTAAAAAATGTTACAATCGATGAAGTATATAATCTTATTCAAAGTGTTTTAAAGATTCGTTTTCAATACGATAGAGCTATTAAAATAAGTAAAGTTATCACTTGTTCAATCGGTATTACTAAAGTTGAATATAGCAATAAAAATTTAAGTGAATTGATAGTAGAAGCAGATAAAGCGTTATATGGAAGTAAGAAAAAAGGAAAGAATATCGCTACATTTTATAAAGGAAGAATAATTAGAAATAACACAGTTACAAAAGATTTGTTCATTAATAAATTTAAAGAAAGAAAAGGATTTAAAGTTGAAAAGAATCTATTATTTAAAAATGAAATAAGAAAGAAAACTGGTTTATCTGTATTAATTGTTGCTATCGCTATTATATTAGTGTTTACTAGCATGTTTATCGGAAATATTTTTTATTCTAAAGAAATTGATAAACAATCTGAAAGTATCGCTAATAGTTTTATGGGTGATCAATCTTCAAATATTGATTCTTTAATAAGTTACGAAGCTGAAAATTATTATTTAAATTTAAAGATCGGTACAACTAGTGCGGATAATGTTGAATATAAGACGACCAATGAAGCGTATTTAAACGAAGTTATTGAAAATTTAAAGACTAATATAAATATCGAAAATCCTGCTATTTTATTAGAGAATGGTGATCTTTATTATGGTGATGGAAATATATATAACATCTCGATGAGTAATTTTGCTAATAATATTATCAATAATTTAAATTCTAGTATCGACGTTATTAATTTTACATATCAAGGAGATAAAGTTTTAGTAGGATATCCTTATGAAAAGCGATTCGATAATTCAAAAGAAGGAACATTATCAATCAAAGGTTTAGTAAATATTTTAAGCGTAGCTGATTTTAAAGAGAATTTATATCCATATCAATATACATCTGATTCTAGATATGTTGCAATAGTTAAAAAAAGTGGAGAAAAAGTATGTGAATTAGAAAATGAATCTAATTCGATATTTACAAAATTTAATAACGTTTTAAATTATTTTTCATCTATTAATAGAGATGATTACTATACTAAATTAAATGAAATGCTTAATAGTGAGTCTCAGCTTGTACATTATTTTTCTTTGCCTAAAGAAGGATATTATATTTATACAAATACAACTACGACAAATGATTGGGTAATTTTTATAGCTGCACCATATTCTTTAATTTATTCCTATTATGGAAGAATTATCGATTTTTCAAGTATTTCATTAAATATAATTTGTTATTCTTCTTTAGCTTTATTATTAGTTGCTTTAATTTTCCTCTATAGAAATAAATTATTGTTATACAAAAGAAAATTTGCCGATTCTTCAATCGGTGGTATCAATATGGACCGTTTTGTTATCGATGGAAAAGAATTATTGAAAACGACACCTAATAATAATTTTATCGTATATATAAACGTTAAACGTTTCAAAATGATCAATAGAATTTTAAAAAGTGAAGTTAAAACGAATATGTTATTAAAACAAATCATGATTAAAATTGAATCTACGATCGATAGAAATGAACTTATTTGTAGAGATTATAAAGATAGATTTATTTTATTTTTAAAGTGTGAAGATATTGAAGAATGCTATTCAAGAGTGAAAGATATATTAGAAAGTATTAAAAATATCGATATTGATGAAGAGATGATAAATTTATCGTTATTATGTGGAATTTATAAGCCTGAATCGGATTATGAAACTATTGAAAGCTGTATTGAAAAAGCTCGTTATTCTATAGAAAATATCGTAGCAACTGAAGAAGATATCATCATAAATATATTCGATGAAAAGATGAGAAAACAAAATGAACTTGAAATATATATCGAAGAACATCAACAAGAAGCATTAGATAATCATAAATTTGAAGTTTTCTATCAACCAATTTTTAATTTAAATAGCGAAAAGTTTGATAAATGTGAAGCTTTAGTTAGATGGAAAGATGATAAATTCGGATATATTAACACTCAAACATTTATTGATGTTTTTGAAAGAAATGGGTTTATAAATAAATTAGATAACTATGTTTTTAAAGAGGTTATTAAAGATAAAGCTGATTTAAAGAAGATGAATAAAGATCCAATAAAAGTATCTATTAACCTTTCAAGAAACCATTTCTTCAATAAAAATTTCTTTGACGTTTATGAAGATTTAATTAAAAAATATAATATTGATACAAAATATTTAGAATTTGAAATTACTGAATCTGTTATTTTAAATAACGATATGAATATTAATGATGTAATCAAAAGAATCCACGCTATTGGTTCTACAATTTCAATTGATGATTTCGGTAGTGGATTTTCAAATCTTGGTATGTTAAATAAAGTTGATTATGATGTTATTAAGTTAGATAAAACATTGCTCTATGGTAAAAATGGATTTGATTCATATTCTAAAAAGATTATCGATATGACAATATATTTAAATAAATCTTTAGAAAAGATTGTTGTTTGTGAAGGTGTAGAAGAAAAAGAAGAAGTTGAATATTTAAAATATAAAGGATGTGACTACATTCAAGGGTATTATTATTCTAAACCTATTAAATTCTTAGAATTTGTTAAATTTATTGATGAATTTAACAATAAATAGATTTTAATTCTTTTAAAGTAGTTACTAAAAATATATAATATTTTAGTAAAAAGCAAAACTAAAGCGATTTAGTGGCGCAAAACTAAAGGGTCTATTTTTAAAATAGATAGCCAGTTGCCGATTTTTGAGTTTTTAGTTTATAAATTATTTATAGATATGACTTTAAAGAAAGGAATAAGTGTATGAAAGATAATATTAAAAATAAAAAATCCAAATCGATGATTGCTTATTTAAAAATTAGAATCACTATTTTAATTATTTTACAATTGGTTTCTTTTGTATTAGAAGTTGTTTTTGGAGTTTTGTATTTCCTTGGTGATAAAGATATAGTTACTTTAATTTTATTTATTGTTTCTATTGCTTTTGGAGTAGGTTGTATGGGATATATCATATTCTGTGCTATTATGATCACAAAACTTTTATATAAAGACATTTATACTAAATCGATGGTAAATTACGATAATATCGCTCATTTCCATTATGATTTTAAAAAATATAGTTTCTCTGATATCATTGAATTTAAAAAGATGAACGATAAGATAGATGCGATAAAAGAGAATTATTCCAATGTAATCATTTGTACTGTTCCTAAAAATTATGATGATTATAAATTTAAAAATATTGAATTATTTAAAGATTTAAATGTTATTTCTAGCGAAGATTTATTAAATAACCTTACTAATTTTATTAATTCAACTAGAACTTATAGAAATGTATTAGCATCATTTAAACTTAAAAAAGATGAAGAATATATAGAGTTAAGCGATGATAAATTAATTGAATTAGCTACTTTGATTAAAAATTCATTTAAAGAATTCAATCCTTTACTTTCTTATAACGAAAAAGAAAAAACATTCGTATTATATGTTCCTTGTATCGATTCATTATCTATTTTAAAATCTAAATTAGAATATGTTTCTTCAAATTTCTTCTTATTAGATTATAACGTTAAAGAAGATCCAGTAACAGCTTTAAAAATAAGTGCAGTAATCTACCCTTATTCAGGCTTAGAATCGATGTTATCTCATTTAAAATATGCTGAAAGAAAGAATGATTATATAAATTTATATATCCCTGATTTAAATTCTAAATCTATAATTAATAAAAATCTTTACAGTGAAAAAATCGGTGAATTTAATAAATTAATCGAAAATTTCTTAAATACTAAAAATAAGAAGATGAGCAATAGCGGATATATCGATGTCATCAAATCTAGTATTAAAAATATTATCGATTTAATGGGTTTTGATTGTGGTGGTATCGTCACTAAAAACTTCGATGATTCCAATTACACTTTAAGAATTAATTATTTTAAAGATGAATCTAAAGGTTTACCATTCTCACTTAATATGTTCACAAATGAATTTATTAAAGCTTTAAGCGAAAACAAAGATTTTGATTCAACTTACGTATTTTATAATTCTAGCGAATGTTCATATGAGCTTAAAAAAGTATTTGATATTTATGGAATTGTATCAGGTTATATTTATGTAATTTATAAAGATGGTGGATTGCTTTCTTTCATTTATTATTTTAATTTTGATCATAGCTTTGTTTTAGATAACTACAGCAAAGAATCTATGTTATATTATTCAACAATGTTAGGAAATTATTTTAATGATTACGCAAATAACGTCAATCTAAATCACTATAAAAAGAATTTTGCTAACCTTTTAACTTTATCTCACTTTAAAGAATATACAATCAATAAAACTAACTATAAATTAGTTTCAGTATCTTCAGATTTAAAAGATTGTATTAAAGATATTGAAGTAGGTGATTTGTGTTATAAAAAGTTATACAAAAAAGATTCACCATGTGAAGATTGTCCACTTAATAAATTCAAAAAGAAAGTTGCTGAATTTGATGGTGTTAAATATCTTTATAATTACGCTAACGTAAAAGAAAATAAAAAATTAGCATCGATGTTATTAGCTCCTTTAAAAGAGAGTGAAAACTATTATTCTCACAATAGATTCGATCCAGTTCTTTTGTTGAATACCCCTTACTCTTTATTTGAAGAATTAAATAATAAATACGCTTTAAAAGGGAAAGGATATTTATTATTAATCAAGATTGAAAATAAAGATGAGATCGTATCTAGATATAAGGAGATAGGATATAATGACGCTTTGATTTATATTTCAGACAAAATTAAAGAATTAGATTTATATAATGGAAATGTATATTTATACAATAGTGAAACATTAGCGTTATTATTAAATGAATTTACACGTAATAAAATATTTGAATTAAGTGAAGCTATTGGACGTATCGTAAAAGATTGTGTTAAAGAAAATGAGTTTGATTTATTTATTTCTTCAACTCAATATGTATATCAATATCCTTTAACTTATGTTAGCGCAGTGGATTTCATTAGAAATGTAGAAGAAGAGACGAATAAAGAAACTAGAAGAAGCGACAACATGCTCATCTTTAAAGAAGATAATATCTCTAGACCTATCTCAAGAGAAGAATATATTCTTAGATTACTCAATGAATCATTTAATAAACATAGTTTCGATATTAGAATTCTCCCTATGATTAAAAAGGAAACTAATTCATTATTTGGAGGTGAAATTCTTCTTAGACTTAAAGATGAACTTACAAATAACTATATCGATGCTTATGAATTTATTGATGTTGCTATCAAAAATCAAAAGATGTACTTATTTACCAATTTGATTATCGAACAAATCGGAAGAATTTATAAACAATACGGTCAAACGATATTTAGAGTCAATTGTTTAGATAGATTATCAATCAACTTAGATGCAAGTTATTTCTCAACCAATACATTCGTTGATGATATCGCTAAACTTCTTCAAGAATATAACTTCAATAAAGGATTCTTATCATTTGAGTTAAATGAACTTGAAATCTGTAATAATATTGAGTTAATTAAAGATGTTGTAAAACGTCTTAAAGGCTACTCGTTGATATTTGTCTGTGATAATTATAGTGGTAAATATTTATCGTTAGAAAAACTATCTAAACTTGGATTTGACGAAATTAAGATTGGAAGAGATTTAACTAGCGATATCGATTCTAACCCATTAAGTTTAAACAACATTACATTGATCACTAACGAAGCTAAAAACTACGATATGAAAGTTACATTGGTTGGTATTGAAAGAAAAGAACAATTGAATGTTATTAAAGATAATAAAGATGTCGATTACTTACAAGGTTACTATTATTATAAACCTCTTGAAACTGATGAATTCTTATCATTAGCAAAGAATTTATTACTCAAGATACCACTTAACTAAAGCTAAAAAGATGCATTTAGATGCATCTTTTTTTAATATTTAATTTATATATTTGAAATAGTTAATATGATAGAATAAAAAAAGAAAGAAACAGGTAAACATTATGAAAATTGGACTTATAGCTCACGATAAAGAAAAACCAAATATTATCGCTTTATGTGTTAAATATAAAGATGCATTAGATGGCAATGAATTAGTTGCTACAGGAACTACTGGAAAATTAATCCATCAAGCAACAGGATTAAACGTTAAATGTATGAAAAGCGGTCCTTTAGGAGGTGATCAACAAATTGGAAGTATGATCGCTGATAAAGAATTAGACTTAGTTATTTTTCTTCGTGATCCTCTTACTGCTCAACCTCATGAACCTGATGTTAATGCTCTTTTAAGATTATGCGATGTTACAGATACTCCTTTAGCAACAAATAAAGGAAGTGCAGTAATAATGTTAAATGCATTAAAAAATAACGAAATTCAAAAAAGAAGCAAATAGATTATTTGTTTTATAAATAAAAATTGAATATCTTATACGTTTTATTTAAAATTATTTAGTATGAAAAAACTAGGTAAATTTAAATATGTTTTTTTGATTTTATTAGCCGCATTTATTTATTCTTTTAATATTCCTTTTTTAAATATGTTCGGAAGCAATATTCCTCCATTTTTAAAGAACACATGCCTTTATTTTGGTGCAGCTATTAGCATGCTTATCATCATCATCTATCAAAAATTAAAAGGTGGTACATCATCAGGATTTAATAAGAAAAATTTACCATATGTTATACTTATTGGATTTTCTGAAGTAGGAGCTGCTACAACATTTATTTTAGGTGTTAGTAAAGTTAGCAGTGAAACTAGTAGTTTATTATTAGCTTTCCAAACATTAGCGACTTCATTTATCGCTTTAGGCATGTT
Source organism: Lachnospiraceae bacterium (assembly GCA_963661135.1). Classification (GTDB taxonomy): domain Bacteria; phylum Bacillota_I; class Bacilli_A; order RFN20; family CAG-826; genus Onthovivens. The sequence goes on from CAVKZO010000018.1 coordinate 22,616, forward strand.
TAAAGAAAGAGTTGGAGTATTGGGCTGGGTTGGTATAATTTGTATTCTTTGTTCTGCTATATGTCTATCTATTAATGAAAAAGGATTTGTTTTTAATGAAGGAGCGATATATATATTCGCAGCATGTTTATTTTGGAGTATTAGTAATAATTTAGCTAGAAAAGCTGATGGTGCTTCCTCTTATTATTTAGTTTTATTAAAAGCAGTAGTAGCAGCGAGTTTTTGTCTATTTGTTTCTAGATTTATTAATGAACCAATAGATTTAAGTTTATTCAATAACGGAATGATTCTATGTGTTTTAGGATTCTGCTGCTATGGAATTGCTGTGGCGATGGTATTTTTAATTGAGAATGTTTTAGGAGTTAGCATTACGATTTGCTATTTTGGAATCAATCCTTTCTTTGGTTCAGTATTATCTATTTTATTATTTCATATTAAACCATATTTTACCTTCTATATCTCTATGGCTTTGGTACTTAGCGGAATAATTGTTATAACGATTAATCAATATTTGCTAGAAAAGAAAAATAATGCGCGAATATCGAATAATGGTTCAACTAGTAATTAATACTAGGTTGTGGTTATTTACAAAATAGTTAGTTTTTAATATAATTTTTAATATGAATACATTGGTTAGTGTAGAAGAAGTTTTAATGCAGCTATATATGGATTTTGCTAACGATCTTAATATTTTTATCGCTAGCACAATGCTTTTAGTACTTATTTTATCTTGGTATTATATACCTTATTTGATTTTGGCCTTTAAAAAACATAAAAAATTTGAAAAAGGAAAGATCGATTATAGATATGCTGTATTAGTTCCTGCTAGAAACGAAGATAAAGTTATCGGAAATTGTTTAAAAAGTTTAGCTAATCAAGATTATCCTAAAGATAAATATGATGTATTTGTTATCGTTGAATCAAAAAGCGATCCAACTGTTAAAATAGTAAGCAAATTTCCTAAAAATTTTCATATTGTCATTAGGAAAGATTTAGTCAATAAAAGAACAAAAGGATACGCATTAAATGAAGCTTATCAATATATTAAAGAAAATAATATGCAATTTGATGCATTTATGGTATTTGATGCAGATAACATTATGAATTCTGATTATATTTCTTTAATGAATGATTGTAAAAATCAAGGGTATAAAGTTGGAACTGGATATAGAAACTTCACTAACGCTAGCATTAACTGGGTAAGTAGCGACAGTGCAGTTTTATTCTCTTTTATGAATAATTTTACAAGTAACGGTAGAAGTTATTTATTTAAAAAATGTACTTTAACTGGTACTGGATATTATGTTGATTTTGATATTATCGATAATGAAGGTGGATGGATATTTAACGGAATGACTGAAGATGTTCAATTAACTACATATTGCTATTATCATAATATTTCAATGCATTATTATCCTTTAGCTATGTATTATGATGAACAATCTTCTCAAATGTCTATAGTTCATAAACAACACATTCGTTGGACTTGGGGATATTTTGACGATAAAAAGAAGTTAAAACAAAATACATATGATTATGGATGCTTAAAAGGAGCAAGGAAAACATTATCTTTTTGGGAATATAATTTCTCAATATATCCTTTTGGAGCGTTATGTATCGTTGAATTTTTAGCATTTTTAATCGGGTTAGGATTATTCTTGTCTTCAATAATCACAGCTAGTTTACCTCAATATAGTGAATTATTCCGGTCTAATTTAATACCTCATTTCACATTATTTTATGCGATGTTATCTTTTATGTATATGTATTTAACATTCGTATTTATTGCAGCATTAGTATTTATAATCGACAATAAAAGACTTAAATTTAAAGGTAATAAAATATTTATCTCGATGTTTACATATATGTTCTTCTTATATGATTTTCCGATTGCTTTTTTAGATGGATTATTTCATAAAGCAAAAAGAAAAACATGGGACAAGATTGAACATAAAGGTGAGATTGTCGATAAGGAAGCTTTAAGGAGTCAAAATGTCAAAAAGAAAAAGAGGGGATAAAATTTATTATTCTGATGACATCAATGTCGATTTTCAAACTACTGGTGGCGCTAAAAGACCTAAGTTAGATGAAAATTATGAATATATTAGAAAAAAACCTTTAGAAAGATTTTTTTCTTGGATATTATATTGGCTTATCGCTCATCCTATTTTAGCTTTAGTTTGTATATTTAATGGTATTACATTTAAAGATAAAAAGAATTTAAAAGAACTTAAAAACAAAGGCTATTTTATATATTCTAATCATATTTCTAACTTTGATATGATTATGATTAACGCATATTTAATTTGGAATAAAAGAGTTAACATTTTAGGATTTACTGATGTTTTAGCAATTCCTTTTGCTAGAAAGTTAGCTAAACCATTAGGATATATCCCTTTAGGAGATTCAATTAAAACTCAAAAAAATATGATGGATTGTTTTGATTATTATATTAAAAAGAAACAAGCTATTTTAATATTCCCTGAAGCTCACGTATGGCCTTATTACACTAAAATTAGAGACTTTCCAGCAGGATCTTTCCATTATCCAGCTAAATGTAATGCTCCAGTTGTCCCTATTGTTTCGATAATGAAAAAAAGAATATTTAAAAATATGAAACCGAAGATTAAGTTAGTTGTAGGCAAACCAATCTATCCTGATGCAAATAAATCTTTAAGAGAAAATAAAATATATTTACATGAAGAATGTTTAAAACAGATGAAAGAATTAGCATCATCTTATAAACAATATGAATACTATGAATATATTTATCGAAAAGTGTAAATTCTTAAAGTAAAATCAGTATTTTAAAATATACTGATTTTTTCATA
>CAVKZO010000019.1:0-25436 GCA_963661135.1 Lachnospiraceae bacterium
GATTATGAAGTTAAAAGTAGATAGCGATACATGCATTGGTTGTGGTCTTTGTGTTGGCACATATGACAGTGCTTTTACATTTGATGATGATGGAAAAGCAAAAGTTATTGGAGAATTAGATGAATCAAGCGCAGAAGATGCAATTGCTAATTGTCCAGTTGGTGCAATCTCTAAATAATTAAAAGATTAATAATTAAAAATTCTCTCAGCAGAGAGAATTTTTATTTGTTATTTTTTTCTATTATCAATTTTAATGGTTTATACGTAGCAAATGTTACTAGTCCTACTACTGTATCTTTTATTAAGTTAAATGGTAGTAAAAACATATACATAATTCGAGGATCTTTAGCTGTTTTAATCGAACTATCAAATGCAGAAAATAAACTTCCGACAGTTATCATCGCTTCATCGTAAGTTTTTGCGGTAGGATTAAAATAAAATCCATATAAAGGATAAATAATATATAACCCGATAACACAACTAAATAATAATTGAGAAGTTAATCCAACAAAAAAAGAAACTAATGCACCTTTAAAACTTCTATATTTTTTATAAATAAATACTGCTGGTAAAATAAAAGCAGATGTATATATAAAATCAGCTAACACACCAATTCCTGCTGTTTCAGGAATATCTGTTATCAATTTAAATAAAGATTTTAATACTATTATCGCTATAGCTTCAAGTGGACCAAAAGCGTATCCAGCTATTAAAATAGGTATTTCATCAAAGTGAATTTTTAAAAAAGTAGGTGTAAATGGTAATGAAAATTGTAAATATGGTACACAATATAAAATAACTGATAATCCACCAAATATAGCAACTCTAACAATAAAATCAATAATTCTTTTCTTTTTCATAATACGTAAAAATAATTATAAATATTTTTATTTATTTATCAACTTATTTAGTTCTTTTTTGTACTTTAAATATTCTTTCTTTTTACTAAATTTTATAGTTAATATTTTTTTATTATCATCAGATTTTAATACGATATCTCCATTTATTTTATCTTTATTTTTAATTAATTCTTCACTTTCTCTAACACTTAATTTTTCTTCGATTATTTTATGATAATATTCTAAAGCTTCATTTTCATCCAATCCGATTAATACTTTTACATTTCCATAGCTTACATGAAAATTATTTAATGCTAAAAATATCTCTTTAGGCATCTTTTTTAAATTTATAATGTTACTAACTTGAGAGATAGATTGTCCTAAAATGATAGATAAATCTTTTAATTTATAATCGTATTCATCATATAAAACATTTAAAATTAAAGATTGTTCTGCTTTATTTACATTTCTATGATCTACAATATCAGAAAGAATAGTCAATAATTCTTCTTCTTTATTCAATGTTAAAACAATGCAAGGAAGCGAAGTTACACCTATTAATTTACTAGCTAATAACCTTCTTCTTCCAATTATAATTTCATAATGATTTCCTTTATAAATTACATAAAATGGATTGTAGATACCATGTTCAATTAAAGAATCTTTAATTCTTATAATTTCTTCATCTTCTACTATTGCTTCATTTAAATATTCGTTATCTTCAATTTCGTTATTATTTATATATTTAATATTTTCTTTAGAATAATTTTCGTTGATAGTAGAAACTACATCATTTTTAGAAAACTTTTTAATTAAGGTTTTTAAATCACTTTTAATTAATTTACTTGTTTCTTTCATTATCTAAAACCTCTTTAGCAAGTTTTTTATATGCTAAACTGCCTTGACTAGTTGGTTTATAAATTATTGCAGGTATCCCTCTTGCTGTAGATTCGCTTAATGAAATATTTCTAGGAATGATGACAGAGAATGTCTTTTCTCTAAATAAATTTTTAACTTGATCTACAACTTCTTGTCCTAATTTAGAACGGGATTCAAACATAGTTAATAAAAATCCTTCAGTTGATAATCCTTTATTATAATTTTCTTGAACTTTAGAAATCGTACCTAAAATCTGGGCTAATCCTTCTAAAGCAAAATATTCACATTGAACAGGAATCAATACACTATTTGCTGCAACCAAAGCGTTAATACATAAAATACCTAATGAAGGTGGACAATCGATAATGATGTAATCATAATGTTTTTTAAGATTTTTCAAACAATCTCTCAATAATGTAAATGGTTGTATATTTTTTAAATAAATTTCACTTTCTAAATTCGATAATTTTAAATTTGTAGGTATTAAGTCGAGATTTTTCATCGCTGTTTTTCTAATAACTTTATTAATATCTACATCTAAAATTAAAGAATCAAAAATATTTTTATTGATTAAAGATATATCTACTCCTAATCCCCTACTAGAATTTCCTTGAGGATCAAGATCGATAATTAAAACTTTTTTATCTAATTCAGCTAATGCTGCTGCTAAATTGATTGTGGTTGTAGTTTTTCCTACTCCACCTTTTTGGTTGGCGATTGCTATCGTTTTCATAACTATAATGGTCTCTTAACAATTTGAGAATAAACTCGAGGATATTTCTTGTTACATTCTCCTTCTTTCTTAATAATTATATTAAATCTTTCTTCATTAATAAAAGGTAAAGTTTCTATTTTAGTTTCAATTACTTTACAAGATAAGACTTTTAATGCATTTTTAGCTTCAGAAATTTCTTCTTTATATTTTTGTCCTTTTAAAGCGATTAAATATCCTTCTTTTTTAATAAAAGGTATTGAAATTTCAAGCAAAATATTTAAAGAAGCGACAGCTCTAGTTACAACAAAATCAAAATAATCAAAGTAATTATATGTTAATTCTTCACTTCTTTTATTGATTACAATAACATTATCAAGTTTTAATTCTCTTTTAACTTTTTCTAAAAAATTTGCCCTTTTTGTCGTTGGTTCAACTAAATAAAAGATCGCATTAGTATAAATTATCGCTAAAGGAATACCTGGAAAACCAGCTCCGCTTCCTAAATCCATAATAACTTTATTATTAAAATCAAAATAATCACCGATTAAAATACAATCATAAAAATGTTTAATATAAAATTCTTCATCATCTGTAATTGCTGTTAAATTTAAAAACTTATTAGTTTCTAATACTAAATCCTTATATTTATTTAACTTTTCATTCTTTTTAATTTCTTCTAAACTTATCATATTTTTTTACTTTTAACATTCATTATTAAAATAGCGATATCGCTAGGATTTACCCCACTAATTCTACTAGCTTGTCCGATATTAATAGGTTTTACTTTATTTAATTTTTGTCTTGCTTCAAGTGCTAATCCATCAACTAAAGAATAATCTATATCACTGGATAAAGCTATATTTTCTAATTTATTAAACTTGATAACTTCTTTTCTTTCTCCTTCGATATATCCTTCATATTTTGCACATATTTCAACTTCTTCTTCACCATTTTTATCAAGTGTTAATTCACTTGGAATGTTAATAAATTTTTTTAAAAAACTATATGTAATTCCATTTCTTTTTAAAATATCACAAGCTAAAACTCCGCTCGATAATTTCTCATAACCATAATCAGCTAAATAATCGTTAATTTTACTAGTTTCACCTAAATATGTAGTTTTTAAAATTTCTAAAATCTTTTCAATTTTAGTTTTTTTATCAATAAATCTAGAATATCTATCTTCATCGATTAAACCAATATTATGTCCGATTTCAGTTAAACGTAAATCTGCATTATCGCTTCTTAAAAGCAATCTATATTCAGCTCTACTAGAAAGTAATCTATATGGTTCTTTAGTGCCTTTTGTTACTAAATCATCGATCATTACACCAATATAAGCTTCATCTCTTTTTAAAATTAATGGATGCAAATTATCGATATATCTAGAAGCATTAATTCCTGAAATTAATCCTAATGCTGCTGCTTCTTCATATCCGCTAGTTCCACAAATTTGACCAGCGATAAATAATCCTTTATATTTTTTACACATTAAAGAAATATCATATTCAAAAGAATCGAATGCATCATATTCAATAGCGTAAGCATATTTTAATATTTTAGCATTTTTTAATCCTGGTAAAGAATGAACCATTAAATCTTGAACATCTTTAGGCATGGATGTAGAAAACCCTTGTAAATATATACTATTTGTATCGTAACTTTCAGGCTCTAAAAATAATTGATGTCTAGGTTTATCTTTAAATCTAACTAATTTATCTTCAATTGAAGGGCAATATCTTGGTCCGATTCCTTTAACGATTCCCCCGTACATTGCACTATCAAGTAAATGCTCATTGATAATTTTATGTGTCTCAGGTGTCGTATAAATTAAATAGCAAGGTTCTTGATTTTCAATCTTTTTAAATTTAGAAGATTCATAGCTAAATCCTTGATCTTCAACATTACCTAATTGAATTTCACCTTTACTATAATCAATGCTTTCTTTAGCGATTCTTTGAGGAGTTCCTGTCTTCAATCTTTGTAAACTTAAACCCATTTTATCTCTTAAAAAATCACTTAAACCGACGCTAGGTTTTTCTCCATCAGGTCCACCGCTCGTTTTTGAGTGCCCTACAAGAATTTCGCTATTCATATATGTTCCAGTGGATAAAACGACAGCTTTAGAAGTTATTTTTTTACCATCTTTTAAAATAACGCCGTAAACAATATCGTTTTCATATAAAAGACCAACAACCTCACCTTCTAAAACAGATAGATTTTCTTGTTCTTTTATTAATTCCTGAACTCTAGCAGGATATCTTAATTTATCTTCTTGCGCTCTTAAACATCTCACTCCAGGACCTTTAGCAGTATTTAACATCTTCATTTGAAGATAATCATAATCTGCTGCTTTCCCCATCGTTCCACCCAATGCATCAATCTCTCTAACAACGATACCTTTAGCACTTCCTCCAATTGAAGGATTACAAGGCATATTAGAAATCATCTTAAAATTCAAGGTTATAAGCAATGTCTTTTTATTTAATTTAGCTCCTGCCATACAAGCTTCAACACCAGCATGACCTCCACCGACAACAATTAAATCATATTCATAATTAAAATCTAACATAATTAGCCTATACTTCCTTCCATATCTAATTTGATAAGTTGATTAAGTTCAACAGCATATTCCATAGGAAGTTCTTTTGAAAATGGTTCGATAAATCCCATAATAATCATTTGAATAGCATCTTTTTTGCTAATACCTCTACTCATTAAATAGAATAATTGATCCTCATTAATTTTACTAACAGTAGCTTCGTGCTCTAAAAAACTTGAATTATTAAAACATTCATTTGTAGGGATCGTATCTGATTTAGAAATGTCATCTAAAATTAAAGTGTCACATTCAATATGAGTTTTAGAATTTATAGCGTTTTTCATAATTCTCGCGGTACCTCTATAATTACAAACTCCTCCACCTCTAACGATAGATTTTGAAATTATTTGACTAGACGTATTTTTAGCTTCATGTATCATTCTAGCCCCAGCATCTTGAAATTGACCACCTTTAGCAACCGCAATAGAAATACAAACTCCTCTAGATCCTTCTCCTCTTAAAATAGTTCCCGGATATTTCATATTTATTTGACTACCGATATTTCCATCAATCCATTCCATAGTAGCGTTTTCATAGCAAACTGCTCTTTTTGTAACTAAATTAACGATATTATTAGACCAGTTTTGAACCGTTGAATATCTACATTTTGCGCCTTTTAAAATAACAATTTCAACTACAGCAGCGTGTAAAGAATCTTCACTATAAATTGGTGCAGTACATCCTTCAACATAATGAACATCACTTCCTTCGTCGCAAATTATTAAAGTTCTTTCAAATTGACCTGTTTTTTGATTATTGATTCTAAAATATGATTGTAAAGGCTTATCCAATTTTACATTTTTTGGAACGTAAATAAAAGAACCACCACTCCAACAAGCGCTATTTAATGCACTGAATTTATTGTCGTTAGTATGAACTACTGTTCCAAAATATTTTTTAAATAAGTCAGGATATAACTTTAAAGCCATATCAGTTGATAAAAAGATAACACCTTTTTCTTCAACTTCTTTAAGCATATTGTGATAAACCATTTCAGATTCATATTGAGTAGCAGCACCACTTAAATATTTTTGTTCAGCTTCAGGAATTCCTAGTTTATTAAACGTATTTTTAATAGTTTCAGGAACATTATCCCAACTTTGTTTTTCACCTTTTACATAACGAGTAAAATAAGTATATGAATTAAAATCTAATTTAGTTGTGTCTGGTCCAAATTCAGGAAAATCCAATTTTAAGAATGTTTTATAAGCATCTAATCTAAATTTTAACATCCATTCAGGTTCATTTTTTGCGCTAGAAATAGCTTTAATGACATCTTCATTTAAACCTTTTCCAGTATCTACAATAGATTTAACATCATCTTTAAAGTCATATTTATATTTATCATCAAATTTAATATCATTATCTACCATGATCACAATCCTCATCTAACAATTCTTTAATACCATTACAACCGATTGTAGCGCATTTAATTCTAGCAGCTTGCTTATGGGTATTAACAAAGACTAACGCTTCATCTAAAACTAAATCATCATAATCTTTTTCATAAATCATGTTTAAATATTGGTTTAAAATATACAAAGCATCTTCTTTAGTTTTTCCTAATACTAAATCGCATAAAATATCAGTACTAGAAGTAGAAATAGCACAAGCTACACCATCAAAATAAGCCTCTTTAACAACGTTATCTTCTAGTTTTAAATATACTGTAATATCATCGATACAACTATCAGAATCCATTCTAATTTTTAAAAAAGAGTCGGGATTTTCAGGTGTTTTTTTATGTAATGGACTATTGTAATGGTCCATAATAATTTCACGCATCATTTGCGGATTAAGAGAAATAGGCATCTAAAAAATCACCTCCTGTTTTTAAAGCTTCTACAAGTTTATCTATATCTTCGTATGTATTATAAAAATATAATGATATACGAACTGTTCCAACAGTCTTCAACAAATCTTTTAATAATTTAGCGCAATGCTCTCCACTTCTTACACAAATTCCTTTACTATTTAAATAGCTTGCTTCATCTTGAGGAAATACGCCTTTAACATTGATTGTTATAATACCAGTATCAGCATTCTCGTTATAAATAATTACATTATCTATAGCCTTAATTTTTTTAATCGCATAATCTCTTAAAGATTTTTCGTATTCAAAAATATTATCGATGCCAATTTTATTTATATAATCGACACTTGCACCTAATCCATATATTCCTTCAATGTTTAAAGTTCCAGCTTCGAATTTTGCTGGTGGAGCTAAAAATGCTACATTTCCGCACATATCAAAACGAGCATTATCTCCTCCTCCGCTCATTAAAGGATCCATAACCTTTAATAAATCAAATTTACCATACATTATTCCGATTCCAGTAGGACCAACCATCTTATGTCCACTAAAAGAAAGGAAGTCGCAATCTAAATCTTTAACATCAGTCTTCATATGAGGGACAGATTGAGCACCATCACAAACTACAACCGCTCCATATTCGTGAGCTATTTTACATATTTCTTTAATAGGAGTAATAAAACCTAAAACATTAGTAACCATTGCAATAGAAACAACTTTTGTATGTTTATTTATTACTTTTTTAAAGTTTTCTACAGTTAGTTTTCCTTCATCTGTTAAAGGAATATATTTAATTTTAGCTCCTGTTAATTCACTTACTTTAAACCAAGGTAATACATTACTAGCATGTTCAGCTTCAGTTAATAAAATTTCATCATCAGCTTTTAAAAATTTAAAACCATAGCCAAAAGCAATAGTATTTAAACTCATACTAGTTCCGCTAGTAAAGACAACTTCCTCTTTATTTGCGTTGATAAATTTAGCAACTTTCTCTCTAACTTCATCAACTCTTTTATCAACTTTAAAAGCCAAGTCATAATCACCTCTATGAGAATTAGCACACTCATCAAGATAATATTCATTGCATGCTTTTATGACCGAATAAGGTTTAAAAGTTGTGGCAGCATTATCTAAATAAACAAGTTCATGACCTTGTTGAACTTTATTATCAAACATAGGAAAATCTTTTCTAATTTCTTTAACATCAAACATAACTAAAATGTACTCCCTATAATATCTTCAATTTCATTTTTAACTTCTTCATTAAAATGCTTTTCAATTGGAGTTATATATCCTAAAACTATCAATTTTCTAACAGTATCAATATCGATTCCTCTACTCATTAAATAATATAAATGTTCATTATTAATTGAACCGATTGAGCAAGCATGATTAGCTTTTATATCATCACACTCAATCTTTAAAATTGGAGAAGCAATTCCTCTACTTTCCTTATCAAAAAGAATGATTTTTACATCTTGGCTAGCTTTTGATTTAATTGATTCTTTAGGTATATAAGAATCTCCTTTTACCGAAATTTCACTTTCATTTAAACTGACACCAAATCCTTTCAAGATTGTTTCTGTATTTTTACTAAAATGATTGTAATTCAAAACATATTTTTTCTTATATTTTTCATAAGATATTGAAGAAAAAACAATCGATGAACTTGCCTTTTCTTCAACTAAATCAATTTTAGAATTTAATGAGCTATTTGAATGAGAAAAATCCCCAAAAACAATATTAAATGTCGCTTCTTTTTTAACAATACCACCTAAACTAATCTCGTTATTATCTTCTTTTAAGATGAATGTTAATTTTAGATTTGCATTTTCTTCAACTTCAAAGTTTAGTGCAGTTTTAGAAATATTTTCCAAATATAAAGAAACTAACTTATTTTTTTCAACCTTAAAAGTAAAACGATCACATCCTTTTAAATCTACTTTAAAATCGCCATCATTATCAAAAACAATATTATTTCCTATAGCTTTTATATTATTTTCCATTTTTTAAAACTTCTTTTGTAGCGCAAGAACCAATACTAACTTTATTCATTGATTCATCTTTTTTAAATTCGATATTTAAATCTTTTTTTAACCATTCATAGCCTTCTTTATCAATCTTTTTAACAAGATCTGCTTTTCCTTCTAATACGATTTTTCCATCGACAAGAATACAAATTCTATCAGGAGAAATTAAATCAAAAAGTCTAGCGTAGTGTGAAATTACGATAAATCCTGTACCTAATTCTTTTTGCTCTTTTATAGATTTACCTACTAAATTAATGGCATCAATATCAAGTCCGCTATCGATTTCATCTAACATTGCAATTTTAGGATTTAAAAGTTTCATTTGAAGCATTTCATTTCTTTTTCTTTCACCACCGCTAAATCCATCATTTAAGCCACGATTTACGAACTCAAATGGCAATTCAACACTCTTACAATTTTCTTCTAAAGTCTTATAAAATTTGTACAAACTAATCTTATTTTCATTTCTAGCATTAATCGCAGCTTTATAAAAATCAGCTGAAATAACACCAGGAATTTCAACTGGATTTTGGAAACCTAAAAACAAACCTGCCTTACTTCTTTCATCGACACTCATCTTTAAAATATCTTTATCATCCAAATAAATTTCGCCTTCAGTGACAACATACTTAGGATTTCCCATGATAGCGGCAAATAAAGTCGATTTACCATTTCCATTTGGTCCTAATAATCCAACGATTTCCCCACTATTTATGGTTAAATCAACACCTTTTAAAATTTCTTTATTTTCTACACTAACATGTAAATTTTTAATAACTAATTTGCTCATAATCCACTTCTTTCGCATAAATTTTATATCAAAAAAATAGCAATGACAAACGATATAATACATAATTTTTTTTGTTAGTATTGGCTAACTTTAGAATCACCCAACAAAAACATATATTTTTTTAATTTTTATGAAATTTAAAAGTTGTTTTTATTTATACTATAGTATAAAATAATAAACGCATTCTATAACGAAAGGATATTTATTTATGAAGAAATTTAAAATGGGTATGGTATTCGGGTTAAGTGCATTGACATTATTTAGTATCGCTAGCTGCGATGTTACTGCTAAAGATGATTTAGTGCTCACTTACAAGATTACTACAAGTTCAGGCGAAGTTAAGGAAGCTAAAATTAACGCTCAAGATGTTTTAGAAAGATACTTAAAAACAAATCCTAAAGATCACGCAAAAGCATATTATGATGCAATTTATGATGTTGCAGTTAGAGTTGCTTTCCAATCTGGTGGCGTTTTAAATAAATACTATGATGAAGTCGAATCAAGTACTAAAACTAAGATTACCAACTTAAAGAAAGAAGCTGATAAAAACGATCAAAAATGGTCTGACTACCTTGCAACACTTTCATATTACGATGATTCTTTATCCGATGAAGAAAATGAAAAATTACTTTATGCAACTGAAGAATTAAAGATTATGAAAGAAAGAGTTACTAAAGAATTCAGTGAAGAATTTAATGAATGGAACAAAGCGAACTACACTGGAACAGATTTAGAAACTCAACAAAAATATAACCAACTTTGGGGTAATGATGGTTATTTAAATGTCAATATGCCTTATGCTGTTAGACATTTATTAGTCAAATGTGGTGATTCAACAGATAACTTTACATCTAGTAAAATTACAAGTACACAAGTTACAAAATTACACCGTGTTTTCGAAAGATTATTATCAACAAACACTGATACAAATACATTCGGCACTATCGCTCACGATGAATCAGAAGATTCAGGAAGCGTTGAACGTAACGGTGTCTATATGATGGGTACTAAGACAAGTTTTGTTAACGAATTTAAACTTGGCTTATATGCTTATGAATCAATCTTCAACGAAGAAAAACAAGCTGTATATGAATCTTTCATCAATTCAAAATCAAGCGATTTCATCGGATTCGGTGGAACTTCAGAAGCTAAACAAACTGTTAAAGATATCGGAGTTAACTACATTCCATATGAAGCTGTTGAAAAATTATACGAATATAGAGACGTTGAAACTTTAAATGGTAAAAAAGTTAATGAAGGAAACGAAGATTACTATCCAAGAAATGTTGTCTTCAATAAATATTTTAATGTTCATAACGTTTCATTCATCGTCAATGAAAAATGCGATACTTCAGATCCTGTTGATACTAACTTCACATATTCTGATAACGGAAAGGGTGTCTTCTCTGATTTAGATGCAAATGGAAAATATAAAAACGACACAACTCCATATTTTGATGCATCATCAACAGAATCTACAAAGTTTGTTGAAATCCCTGGATTAAAAGATAGTGACGGGAATGCTAAAAAGGTCTTATGTGATGAAAAAGGAAATCCAATCATGTTAGTTGTTAACGCAACATCTAGCGGCGGAATTCACTTAATCACAGTTGAAAGAGATTATTTTGATTTTGTTGATACTACAACTGGAGAAACAACAAAAGAACTTGAAATTACAGATTCAAATGCAAAAGGTGGAAAATATACTGTTTCAATCAATGAATATTACGCACCAAAGAGCCCAATTTACCAAGAAGGTTATAACTCAAGTGGTAAACCTTATTACAACGTTGATAACGGGTCTTTTAAAGGTGAATTCCCACAATATGAAGGAATTGACGGAACAAATTATCCAAAGACAACATTTATTAATAATGATGTTTACACCACTCCTTCAAAATATGATTCATTAGTTAGCTCAACAATTACTAGTGAAGTTTCATCAAATTCATATATTGCTGAAGATAACATCAAATCTAATAATGAATTCCTATGGTTAACAAATAGTATTGGTCTTCAAGCAAAAGATGAAAAAGCAAATACTTTAGTAAATCTTTACAAACAAAATCTTGAAAACACTTCGTCTCAAACAAACAGAGAAAATCTCAATAACTCATGGGATGAATATGCGACAACTTTAAAGAATCAAGATTACGCAAGAAAGTATGGATTAATTCCTTATACTTGTGCTCTTCACTTTAAAGATGCTGATACTGATTCAAGATATCAAAAAGGTGGCTACTGCTACTACTCAACAAGTACTAAATAATCGGAGGAAATGAATATGAAAAAGAAATCAATTAAATTAATCGCTTTATCCCTTTCATTTGTTGCTTTAACTTCTTGTGGTAGCACTGCTAGAGCTAGACTTTCAAATGGTGAAGATGCATTAACAAATGCTACAATCGCAGTCGATGGCAACACTTTAAAAACTTTATTCAATACAATTTATCAAGATTCAACTTATAGCAGCACTATTAAAGAGATGTTCAACGAACAACTTGCAAAAGCTTACTTAGGTGAATATAAGTTCGTATACAACCAAACATCCGATACTTATAGTGTCGATTTAAAAATCGATGACAATACTTATTGGAGCGCAGCTTCTGATTCAGCTAAAAAAGATTTCATCAAATCTCATAAAGCTTACTGGAACTGGGAAGATACAGGTATTTCAATCACTTTTGAAGATAGCAGCAAAGTCGGTGAAAGCATGGATAAATATAATACTCGTATCGAATATATCTGCAACTTAATCTTTGATAAAGTAATTGAAAATGTTTATACAAACTGGATCAGCGGAACTTATCAAAAAGATAATAAATACTACGAATCGTTATTCGCTAGAAATGTCGCTAATCAATTATATTCAATCAACAAAAAAGATGGATCTGCTGAAAGTGAAGACGAGGTTTCAAAACTTTATATTAACCCAAATTATTCATTCGATAAAATTCAATCTCCAAGTAAAGATACTACAATCCTTGCTGATGATTCAACATTAAGTGATTATTCTTACGCTTTATTAGTTGATGATAAATATAACGGCATCACTGAAGAAGGTATGAAAAATATTTATAGTGGTGAATATCAACTTATTCACTTATATAGATATGTCGATTACATCAACGCAACAATCATGCCAACAATTCAAAATAATTTATTAGTTGAACAATATATCATCGAAAATCAATACCCTTCAATCGGTATTACACAACAAAGACATATTGAATATATTGAAATTTCAGATACAGATGATAAAAAAGCTAAAACTTTATTAACAAATTACGCTGAACAATATTTATCAAAATTAGCTAAAGGTGAATCAATTGACTTTTCCATCGCTTCAAACGCTTGGAAAGGTATCACTCACTCAAGCTACACATTATCAGGTATTGAAAAATCAATCGCTGATTCAACATTTGGTGAAGTTACAAATAAATGTCCAAATGAAAACTTCACATCAAGTGGAAAATATATCGAAGGCGAAGATTTAAATGCTTATTCATATTATAAAGGAAGCAAATATGCTTCAATAATCAACGATTATTCAAAGTTAACTACAAATCCTTCTTCAAACGATTCAAGTTTATATTCTTCATTCACTTCTATCAACTCAAAGTCTTACACTCCTAAACAAGGATTAAAGATTAAAACAGATTCCCTTGCTGCTGAAAATTATATCACTAACAAATGGGGTACAAAATCTGACTTCTCCTCATTACCATCTGATTTAACATCAAAATTATTCTCATTTGGTATTATTAGAGAATGGCAAGATTCACAAAAAGATGGCGCTACAAAGATGGATAAACAATATCTTAAATCATACGTTGATGGAGGTATCACTTTCTTAAAGAAAGATACATATATCACTACTAACGATTACGATTCAATCATTTGGGAAAATGATGGTAAATATTATATCGTCGCAGTTTATGATTGTGTTGCTTCCACTTTAATTACAAAGAGTTCAACAAATAGCGATATGGAAAATATCGAATCTATCGCACGTCATGCAGGATATACCCTCGCAAGTGGATCTACTTTCACTTCAGATGCTTTAGAATATTATGTCAAAAATTCAGAAATCATTTACTTTGATCAAAAAGTATATGATTACTTTAAAGAAACATTCTCTGATCTTTTTGATTAATATTTAAAGAAAATAATTGTATAATAAAAGAGTCGAAAGACTCTTTTTTATATTGAGGTAAGCATATGAAATTTGATAGTTCTTGTATTTTTTGTAAAATTGCTGACGGATTAATTCCTAGCTATAAAATCTATGAAGATGACGATGTCATCGCATTTTTAGACGTTAATCCAGCAACGTATGGTCACATTTTAGTTGTAACTAAAGAACATTACGAAACTTTTTTATCTACACCAAAGACAGTCATGCACAAAGTTTTTGATGTCGCACAAAGAATCGGGCAAGTCCAAATTAAAGAATTAGGAGCAAAAGGCGTCAATATATTAGCTAATTGCTACGAAGCTGCTGGTCAATCAATCAAACATTTCCATGTTCATGTTATTCCTAGATATGAAGCAACAGATGGCTTTAAGCTTGAGATGAAAGAAAATAAACCACAATATCAACTTAGTGTAGTTTTAGAAAAATTTAAAAATTTATAATATTAATCTTTATAAAATGCTCTATTATCAAGAGGGAAAATTCTTTCACTAAAAGAACCCTTTTCTGTAGTTTCAAAAGCTTTATCTATAGACATCATCTTAGCATCCATATCATCAACCATCGATAAAATAATCGCTTCTTTAGTTTGAGGTAATACTAACGCACCAAACTCTTGTTTCCCGTGGTGAGATGCAATTAAATGTTTTAATAACAACACTTTTTCATTAACTATATTTAATTCTTTACTTGCACTATCAATCATCTCTACACCGATCACTAAATGTCCTAACAAAGACCCTTCAACGGTATATTTTGTAGCAATAACTCCACTTAATTCAACAACTTTCCCTAAATCATGAAGCAACGCTCCAGATATTAATAAATCTCTATTTAAATCTTTATAATTTAATAAAATACCATCGATTAAGTGACACATCGATAATGAATGATGTAATAATCCATGCATGAAATCATGGTGATTTTTACTTGCAGCCGGATAATCTAAATATTTTTTATAATTATCTACTATCAATTTTTTAGTGATAGCATGTAAATCTTCATCTTTTATAGAATCTAAATATTTCTTTAAATCTTCTTTTAATACATCAAAACTAATTGGAGAAACAGGTATTAAATTATCTAATTCATATTCACCTTCATTAGGTAAAGTGTAGGAGTCAATATCAATAAAAGCTTTGCCTTTATTTTCTTTAACTCTACCATACATATTGATAACTACACCTGGTTTTATTACTTCTAAATATCTATGATTATAATTAAATGTTTTTGCTTCGATAGTTCCACTATTATCTTGTAACGTTATATTAAGTAATTTAGTTCCACTTTGTAAAGTAAACTCTTTAATATCTTTTACTAAAAATGTTTCACCATTAATATATGCATCTACAACAATATCTTTAATCATTTTCCTCTTTCTCCTTTTTCATCTCAATAACAATATCACTATAAGAATACCCTTTAGAAACAAGATAATTGATAATCTTGTTATCTAATTCAAAATCTTTATATTTATTGCTTAATTTTTCGTGTGCTTTTTTATAATCTTTCTCCAATAACTTCAATTCTTGATCTTTATCTACTTTTAAATTTGTTATTACTTCATTAATAATTTCTAATCCAAATCCTCTTCTAAGCATTGAATCATATATCTTTTTCTTTTGTTTAACAAAATTTTTAGAAACATAAAAGTTTTTAATTTCTTCAAAATATTTTCTAGCTTTTTCTATTTCATCTTCTTCGCTGAAACTAATATTATTAATTATTTCGTTATCAATATGCTTATGTTTAAAAAATTCAATGATATAATATTTACCATAATAATCGTCATCTAGAACATATTTATGAACTTCTACGTATAAATTATCATCAATTATTTTATATTTTTTTAATAATTCTATAACTTCATCAACATCTTTTTCATCATCAAACTTTTTAAGAGCTTTCTTTTTAATTTCGTAGCATGAAACCATCTTTTTTCTACTTAAATTAGTTATATAATCACAAATTTTAGTTTTATTTAAAGCTTTTTTAATTTCGTCTAACTTAGAAGATTCGTACTCTTCTCCTTCTTTTAAGTTAAGTTCATCAAAAAAATAATCGTAAATAACATATTCATTTTTCTTAATATATACGATTTTATAACCATCTCTTTCAATTATTTTATTAATTCTAAATTTACCAACTTCTTCTTCTTGCACGATTGTATACCTCTATAATATTACTATAAAATGTCTTATCAGAGAATCTATCAATAGATTCATATGCTCTTTTAATAACCAATTGTTTATCTTCTTCTTTCATCAGTAAAATATCATGTAATTTATCTTTAAAATCATCAGTATTTATATAGAAAAAACCATTTAATTTATTGTCAATTACTCCTAAAAGGGAATTATCGAATCTGCATAAAACAATCAAATTTGAAGCCATCGCTTCCATAAAAGTAAGTCCTTGAGTCTCACTAGTCGATGCATTTAAAAATATATCTGCACATCTATAATAATATTGAGTTTCATTGACATTAACTTTACCAACAAATTTAATATAATCTTCAATTTTATACTGATTTACTAACTCTTTTAATTCGTCTAAAGCAGGTCCGTCACCTACTACTAAAAGTTTTGTCTTAATATCTTTAAAATTATTTAAATAGTCGGCGTACCCCTTAATGACAATATCAAAACTTTTTTCTTGAGCGATTCTTCCTAAGCATAAAAGAACTCTCTCATCTTCTTTAATTCCATATTTATTTTTAATTTCAACAACTTTAGGATCGTTTTTATCTAAATTTTGAAATCTAGAAAAATCAAAACCTGTAGGAACAATATTGACATATTTATCTACACCAATGGATCTAATATAATATTTTGTCTTTTCACTAGGAGAAATAATCTCAGTAGCTTTTATCATACAAGATTTACAATATTCTCTAATAACCCACTTAGAAAATCTATCAAAATAGCCTTTTAAAATATAATAAGTATATTCTTCATACATCGTATGATATGTATAAACTGTAGGAATATTAAGTCTTTCACTGATTAAAAATCCAAATTGTCCGATTCCGAATTCAGTATTAATATGAAGAATATCAAAATGAATCTTTTTTAAAAATTTAAACGCTTTAGAATTAAATACATTAGCAAACTTATATCCATAAATCTTTTTTAAGACGATCCCAGGAATATAAACAACATTATTTTCAACGTAACTTTCTTCTTTTTCAGTAGAAGTTACAACATATACTGTATGTCCATTCTTAGTTAATAATTTACATAAAGAATTTACGCTTGTAGCTACACCATTAATATCTGGTAAATATGTATCAGTAAATAAACAAATATTCATAATCAATCTTCCTTAATATTTATTTCATCCGTTAAATCACTATCTTTTTTAGTTTTTTTCTTTGCATTAACCTTATCTTTTTGTTTTATTTTAAGTTTATCTTTTAAAACACTTCTTTCATATTGCTTTTCACTATACGTAATTGAGCTAGTGATCTTTCTTTCATCTAAAGTTTCCATTTGAATAGTGAGGAATGTCTTTCTACTATCATCAACAGCATAGAATCTTTCTCCGCCAGATAATCCTCTTGATTTATAAGTAGCTGAAACAATACCACTAATAATAAATGGAATATAGAATGTTCCAAAACGCCATAAAAGCATCAACGTATTAAGTCCAGCGGTCCCAAAATCAGGATTTGTAAAGAATCCATAAATATAATATTTAACTCCGTCTTCTCCTATTCCCCATGAAGCAGTTGTGAATAATCTATTAAAGACATATTCACTAATACCAGCTGAGCCAGGAATTGGAACAAGTCCTGTCATCATTTGATGGAAGTTCATATAACAGAAAGAACACATCAAATTGTTAACAAAATCAATAAAATTAAAATTACCTTGGAAAGCATTAAGCGCATATCCACATAATGTTGGTAAAGAAGAATTAATAAACATTGATAGAAATGTTAATAATATAATCAAAATTGTAAAAGGAATGTTAGATTGTAAACGTCTAAGTTCAACTCTAAAGTTTTCGACTTGAAGTCTTAAACTCTCCTTCTTTTCTTCAGGTTTTTTAATTAAATGAATTTTAGCTAAAAAATTAATTACGTGATTTAAAACAAAATTATGTAATTTTCTTGAATAAGACATCAAGAATAATAAAACAATCAAGAAAGCGTTAAGTAAGTATCCACCAATAATGAAAATAATAACAGGAATTGAAAAGTTCCATCCAAATATCGTTAAATCTATAGCACTAATCGCTAAAACATCATTTATTTTAATCATCGATATAAGTCCGCAAACAACTAAGACAGATTGGTAGACAATAAAACTCATAACTAAAATACTAGCACTAGTTGATAAAGGGATGCCTTGTTTTTTAAATGTATAAGCTTGAGCAAATTGCCCTCCACTAGAACCTGGGGTGATATTAGAATAAAAAACACCAACCATTTGGTTAGCTAAAGCTTGATGATATTTATATTTTCTTGTATATAATCTTGCATAAAGCATGAGGTTAAAAGCATTTAATAAGTTATTGACGATGATTGCAGCAATGAAAATGAAAAAGAACATTATCGTCTTTTTAGATCCGAAAATACTTCCAAAAAGACTAGGAATGGTTTCGTAAACCATCTTCTGTTCGCCATTAACAGTCGTTTTTTGAGTTAAAGATATCCCTAAAACAATAGCTGTGATAATTAAAATCATTCCCAAATAAAGAACGTATTTATACCATTTCTTTTTTTCTTTTTTCTTACTGTTTACTTTTTCTTCGTTTTCTTTTTTAATTTCATCAACGTCTTCTAAAATAGCATCATCACTAGGTATAATTTCTTCTTCTTTTAACTCTTCGTTTTCTTTTTCGGTATTCTTGTTTTCTTCCATAGTAATATTTTATAGTTTTCTTTATTATTAATAAAGAAAAATAGTGAGTATTTAATTTAAAATAAAAAGACCATTTCTGGTCTATTTATTTTCTTTATCAATCGCTTCGATCTCCTCTTTATATTTTTTAACTTCTTCCTCATTAGCTAATATAAAGTGATTTGGTAAAATCTCTACGAATTTAGGTTTATTTACGCTATAATCATGTGATTTTTGAGGATCGTAGACTATTCTAACTCTATCCTTTTCTGTTAAAGGATTTGGTTTAGGAATAGCGCTTAATAAAGATTTTGTATATGGATGTAATGGATGTTTAAATAATTCATCGCTACTAGCAAGTTCAACCATTTCACCAAAATACATAACAGCAATTCTATCACAGAAATATTTAACGACACTCAAGTCGTGTGCAATAAATACGATCGTTAATCCCATCTCTTCTTTTAATTCGTTTAAAAGATTGATTATTTGAGCTCTAATTGAAACGTCTAATGCACTTATAGGTTCATCACAAATTAGTAATTTAGGATTCATAATTAAAGCACGAGCAATACCGATTCTTTGACGTTGTCCACCAGAGAATTCATGTGGGTATCTATTAGCATAATCTGCAATTAAGCCGACTTTTTCAAGCGCTTCAACAACTTTTTTATGATTATTAGCTTTTGAAGTTGAGTCTATTGCTTTTTCATATTCTTCTTTAGCTTTTCCTCTTTCTTCATCGTTAGTAGCATTATTTAAAGCATATTCATATTTAGCTTTAGCATCTTTAATAATTGTTTTTCTAGAGATATTTAACCCTTCTTGAATGATATCTTCAACTGTCATACGAGGATCAAGAGAGTCGATTGGATCTTGGAAAATCATTTGAATTTCATTCATCAATCTTCTATCGACATGAGAATCATCATATTTAATTTGTTTAATTTTAGCTTTTTGAACAGAGACTACATTGTTTTTGAATTCTGTAGCTTTTGCATATTCTTCGTTATATGTTTCTACCGTAATTTCACCTTTTTTAAGTTGTTCTTTAAGGTCTTTTACTTTTTGCTTATAACGAATTAATGTGTATTTAATTTCTTTTTCGTTCCATCTAGAACCAGCGCCGATTCTATATCCTTTATAATAAATCGAGCCGCTAGTTATATTATAAAGTCTAATAATAGATCTTCCTGTAGTAGTTTTCCCACATCCAGATTCACCGACGATTCCAAAGCATTCTCCTTCTTTAACGTCAAATGATACATTATGAACTGCCTTTAATTTATATCTATTCGGACCTTTTCCAAAGAAGAAATATTGTTTTAAATGATTTACAGAAAGAATAATATCTTTATCTACTAAATCTTGTTTAAATTTACATTTAGATTTAATATTTTCTAATTCTAATTCTTTATTTAAATGACCTTTTAATTCGTCTTTTGTATGGGAATGTTCATCGATAAAATCACTAGTATTTTTAATTCTATTTGATTCTTTATATTCATTAACATCGTTTACCATTTCATCAGGTACTACATTTAAAGGAAGATCATTGGTATTTTTATCTTCATAATTATTTGCCATCTTTATTTCCTCCTTTAAGAGCATTTTCTATACGTGTTTTGACGATTTTTGGCATCTCAACTTTAGGTGCTGATGGATGTAATAACCAAGTTGCAGCGTAATGAGTATCACTAACTTTAAAATAAGGTGGTTCACTCTTAAAGTCGATTGCCATAGCGTATTTACTTCTAAACGCAAAAGCATCACCTTCGATTGGGAATCTCATATCTGGAGGAGTTCCAGGGATGGATTCAAGTTTTTCTTTACTATCAATATCAGGAATAGATGATAATAAAGCCCATGTATAAGGATGTTTTGGCTCAAAGAATATTTCATAACTAGTTCCGTATTCAACGATTTTTCCAGCGTACATAACAGCGACTCTATCAGCCATATTAGCGACAACACCAAGATCATGAGTAATAAAAATACAGCTCAATCCCCTCTCTTTTTTAAGTTTATTGATAAGTTCAAGAATTTGAGCTTGAATTGTAACATCAAGCGCAGTTGTAGGTTCGTCACATATTAAAATATCAGGATTTGCAGTTAAAGCGATAGCGATGACGATACGTTGTCTCATACCACCACTAAATTCAAATGGATATTGTTTAAATCTTTTTTCAGGAAGAGGAATACCAACTTCTTTCATAACGTTTAAAGCTAACTTTTTAGCTTCAGCTTTTGTAATTTTTGTTTTATTTACAAAATCAGCTTTAACTTTAGAAATTTCTTCATCTATTTCTTTTTCTAATTTTAATAATTCATCAAATTCTTTATTGCCAGTTTCTTTAATACTATCATCGATGATACTAGCTCTAGCAATACCAGTTAAATTGTTATTAGCTTTTTCTTTCTTTTTATGAGTTGCTTGATAGACAATCTTATCATAATTCGCTTTTTCAACTTCATTTAATGTAGGAATAAATTCATTAATTTTAGTTTTTACTTCATTTAATTTTTCATTTAACACTAAAAGTTGGGCATCTTTTTCTTCAACTAAATTATCATAATATTTTTTATTATCTACTTTAGCTATAGCTTTAGATTGATTTAAAGCATTTTTAAGAAGAGGTTTTAAATATGCATAATCCTTTTTAGTTTGCTTCTCTATTTTTTTAATATAAGCAATTCTTTCTTTAATTAATTCTCTAGCTTTGCTTTCATCATATTTAATATCTAAAATAGGTTTTAATAACTCAATTCTTCTTTCAATATTTTGAATACGCATCTCTTTAATATTGATATTAACTTTAATATCTTCGTTTATTTTAGAGTTTTCAATTTGTTCAATTTTTTTATTTAAATCTTCAATTTGAGTTTCAACTAATGAAACTAAATTTTCAAAATAACTTCTAATTTCGTTATTTACTTTTTCGCTTTCTGTTGAACTAACATTTTTAACATCAACTTTAATAGCTTTATTTAAAGAACTAATCAAGTCGTTTAAATGTTTAATCTCTTCTTTGTTGATTTTAGATTCGTATCGAATATTACTTTCTTCGTTTCTATATACGATAAGTTCCCTAGATACTAAGTCGTTAAATCTCTTCTTTAAAACATTTCTATTGATCATCGTAGCTTCAATGATTTGTTTTCCTACTTTCATAATAGGATTTAAACTGCTTAAAGGATCTTGGAAGATCATTCCAATTTCATGTCCTCTAATACGGTGGAATTCATCTTCACTGACTCTAACTAAATCTTCTCCATCGTAAAGTACTTGACCACTAGCGATTATCGCATTAGCTGGCAAAATACCCATGATAGTTTTACTTGTGACAGATTTTCCACTTCCAGACTCTCCAACGATACATAAAGTTTCACCTTTATATAAATCAAAAGAGACTCCTCTAACAGCGTAAACCATTCCCGAATCAGACTTAAAATTAACTCTTAAATCTTTAACTTCAAGAATTTTTTCTGCGTTTTTATAATCCATAATTTTATTATCCATAACTAATCACTCCCTTTAAGTGATGGGTTAAAGGCATCACGTAATCCATTTCCAAAAAGATTGAAACATATCATAAGTAAAGCGATGATAACTGCTGGTAAAATCAAAGTATATGGATAGTATTGTAAATTAGCTTGGTTATCACTAAGAATAATACCTAAAGAATTCATATTCTTTAATCCTAAGCCTAAATAAGAGATCGTAGCTTCACTAAATATAACACTAGGAATCATCAAGACGCTGCTTGTGATAATCGTACCCATTGAATTAGGTAAAATATGTTTAAATATAAGTCTAGAGTCTCTAGCCCCTAAAGTTCTACTTGCAAGGATATATTCTCTTCCTTTAAATCTATAGAATTGAGTTCTAGTTAAATTAGATGTAGAAATCCAACCAGTTAAGCATAACGCTAATGCGAATGTCCAGAAGTTGCTTCCCATTAAAAGAATAATTAAAGTCATTAAGACGATCCAAGGGATTCCTGAAAGAATCTCAGTTAATCTTTGTAAGACCATATCGACCCAACCGCCGTAATATCCTTCGATAGCACCTAAAACTAAACCGAATGTAAAGCAAATTACAAATGTGAATAAACCTAACAATAAACTTGTTCTTAATCCGCTGAATGTTATCTTTAACATATCTTTACCAAATTTATCAGTACCTAATACAAATTTAGGCATCTTTGATCCGTAACCACTATAAATATATTGGTAGATTGTACATTTTAAAACGACAACTTTAATTCCACCGACAACTGTATCAGTTGTTTGTTGTTCAACGCTAATTATAGGACAGTCTTCGCTCAATCTTTTAAACGAACTTGGACCTACTTTAAAATCATATTCACATAAAACTGGCAAAGAATCATCATCGATATATGTTTCTCCATCCATCGCTAAACTTTGTCCCATATATCTTCTCATCATAGATTCACCAATATCAAAGTTCTCTTTAACACCTAACATATTTTCATATGTATCTAATGTGAATGAACATAATCTAGCTTCACCATGATATAAACTATAAGATGTGTAACTTCTATCATCTGTTAAATCATCCCATAAATTAGTGACATTTCCCTTATCACTTGTATTGTTATAACGTAAAATTACATTATTTCCACTTTCGAAACTTAAAGCACTGAATTTAGTATTTTCAGTTGCATCGCTACTGGTAATGGTCGCTGATTTAATAAACAATGCACTATTAGAAGTTTCGTTTGGTAATAATTCAAATCCAAAATTAATTGAATCGTAATCTTTAACTTCTGCTCCAGCTTCAATTAATTTTTCTTTAACATTGATTGTTTGTTCTTCTTCTTTACTTGGAGCGCTACTTTCTAATAATGTATATGTTTTAACAGTACTTTCACTAGTTAATTTAACATAAACTTTATAATCTCCAACTTCAAATTCTTCTTTTTCATCTTCAAATGTTCCAACAGTAAATGTAAAAGAAAGATCATTAGATAATGAATATGGATTAGAATAACTTTCATAATGCGATGAAGTTTCTTCACTTAATAAAGAAGTATTAATCAATTTAACATATCCGCCAATCGTATTTTCGCTAGCTTGAGTTGTGTAACCTAAAACAGCTTCCGTTAAATTTAATACAGCTCTATAAGAATATCCTGATGGATAATAATAGTTATCTCCAACTGTATTTTTATAATTTGAATTTGCGTTAGTTTCTTCGGTTACTTTTTGAGTTGAACAAACAGCATCAGTAATTCTTTTTGTTCCATCCCAAAACCCAGTTCCAGCCTCAAACAATTTTGGCTCTAAAAATCTTGCTTCAGTATGAGGAGAATCTGTATCGTAAGGGATCGTTACAGGTAATACAAAACTCAATATTAATAAAACACCTAAAATTGAAGCAGCAACGACACTACTTTTATTTTTACAGAATCTTTTAAAAGCATCTTTTAAGAATGTTGTAGGTTTAGTTTTAAATTGTACATCATGGATATTTTTATCTTGTTGTACAAATTTAAAATCAGCATCTCCTAAATCTATCGTTCTTTGAACATTTCCACTATCTTTATAGGAGTATTTTTGTTTATTATCTTCCATTATTTTTTAGCCCCCATTCTAATACGTGGATCAATAAATCCATATGATATATCAAGTAAAACGCCAGCTGCTAAACTAATCATAGTGAATACAGCCATATCAGTCATTAAGACGTTATAATCTTTTAAGTTAATTGCATCGATGAATAATCTTCCGATACCAGGAATTCCATACAATGATTCAAGAATCATAGAACCTGATAAAATACCAATAAATTCAGCGATAATTGAAGGAACGATTGGAACCATTGCATTTCTTAAAGCGTGACGAATTATAGATTGTCTTCTAGTTAAACCTTTAGTTCTAGCTAAAAGTAAGTAATCGCTACTCATAACTTCACATAATTCAGCTCTAGTAAAACGAGTATATCCACAAATTGAACCAAAAGACAATGAAATAACAGGGATTATATAGCCTAGTGCTCTCATTCCTGGATTTGCACTACTACTTGGCCATTGAGAAGGTAACCATGAATTTTGATAACAAAACCATAAAATTAATAATGAAATAATAACGAAGCTTGGAACAGAAATAAATACCATAACGAGTGTAGAAATGATATGATCTGTCATCTTATTTTTCTTTAAAGCAGCGATGACACCTAATAAAATACCTAAAGGAACTGAAACGATAACACTTATGATGTTAATTCCCATACTTACAGGTAACCTTGATGAGATAATACTCATTGCAGTAAAGTTTGGTTTAATTGCAGTTGAAGTTCCCCAATCCCAAGTGGTAAAAATATTACCTAACCATTTAAAATATTGAACAATAATTGGAGCTTTATAAAAAATTGCAGTGTTCCCTTCTCCAACTACACTTTCTGGAGCATTCCATAAAGCATCTCCATAACCACTTAATTCTACATCAGATTGAATTACATAGCCTAAATTAACTTGCTTTTGATAGAAAGCCCATTTTATCGATAATGAACCTGTTGGTTCGCTAAATGGTAAACATTTCATTAACACAAAAGTTAATGTTAAAATTACAAAACAAGTTAGGATAGCTAATAATAATCTTTTTACTACGTACTTTGTCATAATTCCCCTTTATAATCTAGATAATTATAATACAAAATTTAATAGTTATAAATAAAAAAAGATTGATACTTTTCAATTAAGT
>CAVKZO010000020.1:0-23619 GCA_963661135.1 Lachnospiraceae bacterium
GAATTAACTTTTGTATTTAAAAATACGTATTTATTAGCTTGATTCAAAAATTTAATATTTTCGATATTTGAATAGTTATATTCTAGAATTTCTTTCTTTTTTGATTCATTTATAT
Source organism: Lachnospiraceae bacterium (assembly GCA_963661135.1). GTDB lineage: Bacteria > Bacillota_I > Bacilli_A > RFN20 > CAG-826 > Onthovivens. The sequence continues at coordinate 116 of CAVKZO010000020.1, forward strand.
TTTTAATAAATTCTTCCTTATTTCCGTTTTGTAAATTATATCCAATTAATGATGAGCATTCTTTATATGAATTTCCGTAATTGAAAGTAAATTCGCTCATAGCTTTAAAACCTAAAAACTCATATAAAAATTCATTATAAAAATAAATATCTACCAATTTATTAAATTTAGAAACAGTATTTATTTTATTAACTATAGAACAAAATTCTTTATTTTTTAAATAAACATAAACTAATTTTATATTTTTTTCTTCACTTCTACTTACAAATTCTAAATCGTTTTTAACCTTTAACAAAAAATCTTCATCTAAAGAATTGATAATATGAACAATATTAATGTTTTTATTCTTATTTATTATAATTTCATCTTCGTTTTCGTTGAATTCTAAATGATATTTTTTCAATAAATCTTTAGTTAAAGTTTCTATAAATTTTAAATATTCATTATCTAAAAATTCTTTTAACTCAATTATTTTTAAATAATCATTTCTTGTTAAATCAGAAAAATTAAAATTATCTACACCTAATAGTTCTGTTTTTTTTATTTCTATCTTATTAAGTAATATTTTTTTATCAATCATTTTTTCTCTCCTATCTCTATTTATTACAAAATTCTTTAAATTTACAACCATCGCAATTTGGATTTAATGCTTTACATTTGTTTCGACCAAAAAAAATAAATTGATGATGTAATTTTATTAAGTTGTTATTTTTAAATATCTTTTTTAGTTTAATCTCAATTTCATCAGGATTATAGCAATCTTTTACTAATCCTAATCTATTTGAAACCCTCATTACATGAGTATCAACCGGAAATTCTTGTTCTTTAAAAAGTTCAATCCTTACTACATTTGCAGTTTTATTTCCCACCCCATTTAATTTAGTGAGCTTTTCTTTTTCTTTAGGTACAATCGAATCAAAATCATCTATTAAATCTTTAGAAATTTTCTTAATATTTTGAGCTTTATTTTTATATAACCCTAAAGGTTTCAATATATTTTCTAAATCTTTAATATTAGCACTAGCTAATTTTTCAAGTGAATCATATTTTTTAAAAAGAATAGGCGTCACTGAATTTACCTTTTTATCGGTAGTTTGAGCACTTAGCATCACAGCAATCAAAAATTCATAATCTTTAGAATAAATTAATTCGCATCTTGCATCAGGATAGATTTCATCTAAATAATCTACAATAATTTTAGCTTTATCACTTAATTTCATTTCCTACTTTATCGCTATCTTTAATTTTATTTAAAATGATTCTATCAATTTTATTTATTGTTAAATCATTAAATTTTTTAGCATCTTTTATAGAATTTATAATTGTATCTTTATCAATACCTGCTTTTATCCATTCATCCGCTCTATCGATTTCAATCGGTGAAAGGCTTCTATTGAATGTTTTTTCTAAAAATTCAAAAACTTCTTCTCTTAAATTGACCATTTCTTCTTTATTTTTAATCTCTTCTTCGCTAAAAATAGATTGTTCAAATTTCTTATACAAAATTTTCTTTAAAGGCCTGATAGTAGTTTTAGCTTTCCCATTTTCGACGATAAATTCGATATATTTTTTTGTATACAAAGAAGTCATAGCATCATCGATCTCTTTTTCACTCAAATTCATTTTTAAAACTAATTCATCTTTTGTAATAAAATCATTTTCTTGATTTAAAAGGTGGTCAATCATTAAAATTACGGCTAATTCATTTTCTTTAATATTCAAAGATTTATAAAAATCCAATAATAAGTAACTAAAATTCAATGCGCTTGAACTATTATTTGTCATTTTTTATTCCTCCTTTTTTTCATAAATAATTTTATAAGATTTATGTATTTATTAAAATAAAATCTTATTTAAAAAACGATAGATTTTTTTCTATCGTTTTTTATTATCCTATATAATTTAAATATTTACATTTATATTTTTTGTATTCGTTATAATCATCTCCAAAATTTATTAGTTTTTCTAAATTATCATTTATATAAATATAGAAGAACGCATGGAATATTATAAAGTTCAGTCCGCTAGTAGAATTAAGTCCAAATAAGATCATACTTAATGTGATTGATAGAAATATCGAAACATATTTTTTAATATCATATAAAGTAGATATTGAATAAGTTTCTTTATTTAAATTTCTTAAGTTTTCTTTAAAATCTTCTTCACTTAATTTGGTGTCGTTAAGTTTATTTTCTATATTTATTAAATTCTTCTTTCTATCTTTAAAATAACTATTAAAAATAAAATAAATAGAAACTTGAAAGAACAAAATTATCAACACATTAACTAAATTTAAATAAGAATTTACTCCCAAAATAATTGTTGAAAATATCAATGTGAATATTATAGAAAACAAATTTAAAGGTGATGAAAATGTAATTTTTTTGTAATTATTCATATCGATTAAACAATCTGTCAATTGATTTCTTGAAACCAGATACGCTGGCTCCATGATCTCTTCATCAAATTTTTTCATCCCTTTAATCAGCACTCTTCTATAAATAATTTGTAAAACTGCAAAAATCAAAAACAACGCTAAAGGAATTAAAAAATTTATATCCTTATTACAACTATAAAACCCAAAAGTTAAAGCGAAAAATGCTACTAGTTCTATCGCTAAAGAAGAAACTACAAAAATATCTAATTTATTTTTCTTTTTTTCTAATTTAAAATCAGAACCTAAAATTTCTTCTACTTCTAAAAAATCTCCTGTCCAAGAATTTAAAAATATATCTTTATTTAACCAAATATATGATTCATCTGGGTCAGCAACCAACACTTTATTTTTCTTTACTTTGAAAAGTACAATCATGTGTAATGACTCATTTTTAATAATATTTACAAGACATGGTTTATTTTTTATATCATCAAAATCTTTTTCTTTGCTTTTATAACCCTTTAAAACAATTCCATATTTAGAAGCAATTTCAATTATTTCTTTTAAAGAATAACTTTTATCTTCTTTATTTTGAGGAATATATAAAAAATCATTCCTTTTATAAATATTTGCTAATAATATTTTTAAACTAGCAAAAGCACAATCTTTTTTCTTTATTTGATTAATAAAATATTTTTTCATACACATCTCCTAAAGGTGCTATAAGGAAGGGGATAAATAGCACCTTTCACTATTCAAGACGCAAAAAAAATTATTTTTTTAACCTATTTTTTTAATATCTTTTAAAATTTGTTTTTTTAACTCTTCTAAAGAATCGAATTTTTTCTCATCACGAATAAAATCTAAAAATTCTACACTTACAAATTTATTATATAAATTAGAATTATAGTTTAAGATAAATGTCTCTATTAATGATTCGTCTAATTTTTCAATTGTAGGATGGACTCCAACATTGGTGATAGAAATAAATTCATCATCATCGATATGACATTTAGTTTTATATACTCCATTTTTTGGAAGGCAAAAATTAGACGTTAATTTAAGATTTATTGTAGGAAATAACTCTTTACTACCGACACCATTTCCTTTAACTACTTTCCCTTCAACTTTATAGTTTGAATATAAATAACTATTAGCTTCTTTTATCTTTCCTTCTTTTATTAATTTTTTAATGTAAGATGAAGAAACTTTATTTCCATTCTTATCTAGTAAAAATTCTTCAACATTTAAAATATCTCCAAATTCTTTCCTTAGTAAATTAATGTCTCCAGATGCTAAATGCCCAAATCTATAATCGCTCCCACAATAAATTTTATTTGGATTGATCTTTTTTAAAATTAGATTAATAAAATCAGTGTCTTTCATCGATTTAAAATAAATATCAGAAGATAAATAATACAATGTTTTTACACCTATTTTGGTAAAAATTTCTTCTTTTTCCTTGTTCGAAGTTATTAAATAATCGCTATCTTTAAAAGATTTTTCAAATGTTAAAATTGATGTATTTTCATCATTTTTTAAAGCATCTTCAATCAATTTTAAATGACCTTTGTGAACTCCATCAAAAAAACCTAAAACTAAATTTGTCTTATTCTCTTTAATATTAAAACAATTTTCTTTTGTGATAAAAATTATATTCATTTAAAAATTAAATACCTTTAATTAATTCGTTAACTGGAGATTCATCACTAAATATAGATAATGCGATGTAATTTTCAGTATCTGTAAATCCACCAACTGCATCTAACCCCATATAAAGCGTTCTAGTTTTAGTTTCTCCTTCAAAAATAACATCGTATCTTAAGAAATTGAATTTAGTTAAAATATTACTTCCACTACCAGTTCCTTCAGGAACAAATCCACTAGCAAAAGTGAAACATTTTTTACTTATATTTCCATCGCTATCTTTATAATAAAGGTAGTTTTTACCATCGTTTTGTTTAAAGTGACGATAAACTAAAAATGAACCTTTTTTATCAACTTGATCTTTATAAGCGTCTGGAACCTGACTTTTAATATTATCCCAAACTTCACTATAATTTTCTTGGGTTAATTCAATCTTTGAATAATCTGTATCGACAGTAAAGAAGTTAATCGAGTTAGTGTATCTAGTTGAACTAGAAGAATCTTCTTCACTTAATGCGTAATAATATTTAACACCTTGATAACTATAGCCATCACTAAAATGTATAAATTTATAATCAGAATATGAACTTCCTTTAAAATCAATACATTCAACCCGTTTACTAGAATCGACATAATAATATGTTTTTGAATCTACAATCGCTTTACCGTAATTATATACAGTCGCTTTATTCCATCCGCTATCACTTAGATAAATTATTTTACTGCCATCACTATTATCATCGATTGTGTTAGTTGTTGAATAAGTTTCGTAAGTATCTTTAATAAATACAGTATTTTTTGAATTAACAACGAAATAATGGTTATATTCATCGTAAGATTGACAAGCCTTGAATGATGTAGATGTTAAATAATAATAGCTACCTGTCACTTTTTCTTTAGCGATTCTACCATTTTCATAAAATTCTAATTCCACCCAACTGGATAATAAACTGCTATAAATATAATTTGATTTATTGTCGCTTGAAGTGAAAATGTTGTAGCTTGATAAATTTCCTTCAACATATTTAGAATCAAATTTAATATATTGTTTTGAATCGATCGTATAAATATGGTTACTATCTTCAACTAAAGATGTGCTCCAAAAACCATTAATTAAAGCGTAATGTTTACTTTCTTTATCGAAAGAATTTAAATTTTCTTCTTTATTCACATAAGTTATTAAACTTGAACCATCTACATTTGCGTTCCAATAAGTTGATGAAGAATCGTAATTTCCTAATATAGTTGAATCGCTAGTTCTCACTAATTTTCCAGTTTTATTAGTTTCATCAAATTCGTAATATGTTACAAAATTATCTGTAGAAAATACATTATTTCCATCAGTTAATTTTACATATTTCTTTTGGTTAATAATATTTATAAAGTTTTTACTACTATTATCAAGCGCTCCATCAATATATGTATTTTCTCTAACTCCATTTGATTTTAATACATCTACTAAATTATTGAAATTAGATGAACTTGAAGTTACTACACCATTTAATCCTACATTATTATCTTTAAAACTTAATGTATTTAATATTTTAAGTACACCATCACTTTTAGCATCTAAATTTAAATAATATGAGTATGAATCAACATTATCTATTTCACTAACAAATAAATTTTCGTTCAGCAATAAATCTTTAACAGTTAATTCTCCATCAGGTAAAATTACTGCTTTTTGATTTAATGTAAGCTTACCATCAATTTCAATAGAAATATATTTATTTACTAATGGATAATAAACATTTTCTGAAGTTGTATCTTTTGAAATATTAATTGGATTAATCGAAGTATCACCTTGAATAATATAATTTTCTTTACAATTTAAATAAGTTCTAGAAATACTGCAACCACTATTATCAATAAATCCGTTTTCACCGATAAATGTATTTTTAAATTCTTGATTTAGATTATCGTAAAATCTAGTATATGTCGTCAATTTTCCTTTTTTATCAACATAAATATTAGAATGGATATCTTTTAAAGTGTAAAGTTGATACGTATTAATATTATTGTCTAACTTAGAAAAAGCATTTTTGTTATTAAAATAACCTTCAATTCCTAAATTAGTCACTAATTCGCCATTTTCTTTTATAACAATTCCATTTGTTGAATCACTATCTAATTTAGAATCAAATATCAATCCGTAACTCGTTACAGTTCCTCCATCAATTATCAAATTATGTCCATTTAAGTCTATTGAACCATAATTTCCATTGATTACTCCACTAATTCCATCATTTAATCCAATATTTGCTCCAACAATAACATTACCTTTAATAGTTAAATCATCGTCGAGAACTAAACATGATGAAAAATTAGATTCGTTTACTGTAAATTTAGTATTATTTGATTTTTTATAAGCGTCATTTATAGAATAAATTCCTTCTTTATCTTGATCGACAAATAATGTTTTTCCTGCTTCAATTGTTTTTAAATTACCTGTATGAATGGATTTATTTTTACTCAAATCAAACATGTATTGTAAACTTATAACATCAAAATCATTCATCGCTTCATCTAAAGAAGAATAGTTGACAATTTCATTATCTTTACTAATTTTAATGATATCTTTCAATTCTTTGTCTTCAGAAATACTTATACTTTTATAAGGGAAATTAGATAAATTAATATTAGAATAATCTTCAAAGACGAGTGAATTATTTACTTTTGTATTATAAATTGCTGGATGAAACTCAATTCCATCAAATCCAGGCATATTTCCGCTTCCTAAATCAACAAAATTAATATTCTTTTCAGTTTTTTCGATATATAAATTATCTAAATTTAAGTTAGATAAACTAGAAATTGAACACTCTTCTAAAGTTGATGGAAGATATAAATTCTTTAGTTTTTGCGCATTATTTAAAGCAAAAAACGTTAATTCTTTAACTCCTTCATCGATATATAAAGTATCAACATAACTTAAAAAGTTAAGTTTTGTGTTTGCTTCTTCATTGATTACTTGTCCGAAAATACTTTCAAAACCCATCGGCCCAACGACGACTTCTTTTCCGTTCACGCTACCATTAATATGTAATGTAGAAGGCATTTGTTCATCGTTTTTTAAATTATTAGCAACTCTATAGTTGTTTAATAAAGCTTTATCAATACTTAAAAATGAAGGTAAATTAGCTTTTTTAAGTTCACTAGAAATATATTCTAAAATATCTCTTCTTAAAACAGCCATCATTTTACCTGTATAATCAAAAGATATATATTCATTAACATTATATTTAAAGTCTTCTAAATAGAAAAATGTTGGATCGTATTTATTAACATTTGTATCTTCAATTATATTTCCTGAAGAATCAATACCAGAAAACATGGTTTTTTCATCATTTTCAGAATAAATTAAGACAAATGGTGGTTCTTTTAAAAATGAAGATATGGATATATTTCCACTATCATCCATATAATTAGGAATTTCAAAAGATAAAGTTCCTGAAGAATCATTAGATATTTCTATATTTAAATTCCCTAAATCAAAAACATAATTTCTATTACCCGAAAATTTTAAAGTAGAGAAATTTAATAATCCTAAATATTCATAAGCTACACCTTCTTTAGGATTAAAAACGACACATCTACTAGATTCGCCATCATAATAATATACATTTTTGTCTCCATTAGGATTTTTAGCTAAATATGATGCATAAATTTCTTTAGCGCTTGCAATAAATTCTTTAGTTGGATCTTTAAAATCGCAACTTGAAAGTAATGATAGTGATAAAGCTAATCCTATAAATAGCAAAAAATTCTTTTTCTTTAAATTATTCATTAATTAAATTATATAATACCTTTAATTTAAAATTAAACTAAAAATTATAACTAGTATTTTTTAACGAAACTTATTACCTTTTCTTTAAATTCTGAATTTAATTTTTCACTAGAAGTTAAATCTTTACCAACTGTCTCAATATAAAATTTAATTTTAGGTTCAGTACCGCTTGGTCTAACGGTTAACAATGTTTCATCATCGAATTTAAATGATAAAACATTACTTTTTTCAATATCAATTTCTTTTGTAGATGAATCTTTATAGTAAGTTAATGATTTTAAATAATCGTTTTTAATCTCTAATTCTTTATTGAATTCTTCACTAATTTTATTAAATGATGATTCTCTTAAATCATTCATGATTTTATTCATGGTTTTAAGACCCCTTTCACCATCAAATTCATATGTTAATAAAGTATTTTTATAGTAACCGATATGTTCATAAATTTCATGTAATCTATCGATTAGATTAATATTTTTATTTTTGTAGTAAGTGAACATTTCAGCGATAATCAAGCTTGCATTAACTGCATCTTTATCTCTAACTTTTGTATTAGTTAAATAGCCATAGCTCTCTTCAAAACCAAAAATATATCTATTTTCTTCATTGATTTTTTCTAAATTACACACAACTTCACCAATAAACTTAAATCCAGTTAAAACTAACTTCATTTCTACACCACTATTTTTAGCGATTTTATCAACGCTACTTGTTGAAACGATACTTCTAACAGCGATCGGTTTATTTGATAAAGAAGAATTATTGATAATAAAATCAAGTAGTAAAGTTCCTACTTCATTACCACTTAAAAGTTTAAATTCATCGTGATATCTAACTCCAATTCCACATCTATCACAATCTGGATCTGTAGCGATAAGTAAATCTGCATTCTCTTTTTTACAATATGAAATACCTACTTGCATCGCCTCTAAAATTTCAGGGTTTGGATATGGGCAAGTTGGGAAATTGCCATCTGGATTTCTTTGCTCATCTGGTACGATAATATTATCAAATCCAGCACGTTTTAAAGTTTCTGTAACAGGAATTAATCCAGTTCCATTTAATGGAGTATATACAATTTTAATATCTTTTTTAGAGAAGTCTTTAGTGATAGAAATCTTTAAAGTATCTTCGATAAAATCTTCTACTACTTGATTATCAATATAAGAAATCATTCCTGATTTAAATAATTCATCAAAGCTATTTAAAGTTTTAATTTCTTTAAAGACATCGATAATATTAATTTCTTCAATCATTAAAGATGCTACTTTTAAATTAATTTGACATCCCTCTTCGTTATATACTTTATATCCGTTATATTTACTAGGATTGTGACTTGCGGTGACGATAACTCCGCAACTTGCATGTAATTTTCTTACTGCGTAAGATAATAAAGGGGTAGGTTCTAAAGTTTTATAAAGTTTGACCTTTATTCCTTTTGAAGCGTAGACACTACTAGCATATTCAGCATATAATCTAGAATTATTTCTAGAATCGTAGCCTATTGCAATCGAAGGATCTTTATAATTTTTATTAATATAATTAGCGATACCTAAACTTGCTTTTTTAACTGTATATTCATTCATTCTATTGCTGCCTAAGCCCATGACACCTCTAAGGCCACCAGTGCCAAACTCTAAATCTTTAAAGAACATATCGTTAATTAACTCTTCATCTTTAATCGATAATAATTCGTTATAATCGTTAATATTTACATCTTTTAAAGATTTCAACCAAAATTTATATTTATTCTTAGTAACTTCTTCCATAAATTAATAACCTCAAAACGTCTATAATTATAAATCAATTTAATTTAATATTAAATTAATTTGATTATTAAAATTTAAAAAATTTAGTAAAAATAAGCATTAAATTTAAAGCTTAATTGTGATATTCTATTATCATGATTATTTTATGTGGTCCTAGCGCTAGTGGGAAAAGCGAAATTTGCAAATCTTTATGCTTTAAATTTGGATTTAAAAAGTTTGTTACTACCACTACTAGAAATATTAGAATCGGCGAGATTGATGGAATCGACTATAATTTTATTTCAAAAGAAGAATTTTTAAATAAAATTAAAAATGATGAATTTATCGAATATGTCGAATATAACGGCAATTATTACGGTACTGAAAAAAATCGAATCAGCGATAAAACAGTTTTAATTATCGAAGCTAATGGACTCAAAAAATTTAAAGAATTAAACAATAAACATATTGTTTCATTCTTTTTAAATTGCGACGAAAAAATTAGAGAAGAAAGAATGATTTATCGTCAAGATAAATTAGAAGATATTAAAAAAAGATTAGAATTAGATAGAACTTCTTTAAGTTATGATACAGTTAAAGATTATGTAGATTTTTTAATCGATACAAATAACGACTCTGTCATAGAATTAACAGCAAAAATACACGATATATACACTGATTACATTAAAAATAGTTAATCTTCTTCTTTATTAACTTTAATAAAGAGTTTCTCAATCGTATTATTTTCATCGACTGCTATAACTTTCATCTCTAAATTTTGATAATTGATAATATCATTTACTTTAGCAAATTTATCATCCAATAATTCAACACAAAATCCACCTATCGTAACATATTCAGTCTCTTCTAAATCTTCTTTGTCTAAATCGAACAATTCAAAGAAATCATCAAGATTCATCCCTCCATCAACGATATATGTTCCGTCTTTTCTTTCTTGATAAGGTGCTTCAATATCATCTGTTTCATCCCAAATTTCTCCGACGATTTCTTCTAGTATATCTTCTAAAGTGACGATACCTTCAGTTCCACCATATTCATCTAAAATTAAGGCAATATATATTTTATCTTTTTTAAATTCTTTAAATATATCATTAATCTCAGTTGATCTAGGATATTTTTTTATAGGTAAAATAACGTCTTTTACACTTTTCTTACTACCTTCAATCTTGATTCTAATTAAAGTTTTAGCAAGTACAAATCCGATGATATTATCGATACTATCTTCATAAACTGGAATTCTAGAGTGTAGGTATGTATTTTCATCTTTCAATATTTCGTCTATTTCTTCATTAACATCAATTGCGTACATATCGACTCTAGGAGTCATAATTTCATAAGCTTCAGTATTTGCGTAATCAATCGTTCCTCTTAGCATTTCTGCTTTTTCTTCATCAACTATTCCTTTATCTTCAATTTCATCGACCATTTCATGTAATTCGTTTGAATCGATATCGATATCTTTAATATTATGAGTTATTGGATAAGATATTAAAGAAACAAAATGTTTTGATAAAAATGTGAATGGATAAAGAGCATAAAAGAATATTGCAATAAAGATTGGAGAATTTTTAACGTATTTATAGTTATTAACTTTACCTAGTGATTTAGGTAATATTTCTCCAAAAAGAATAAGGAAAACGAGAGTTAAAATAGAAATTATTGTAGTTATTATCGGATATAAGCTACTATTCGATTCAACGTTACAAGCTTCTAATAAACTATATGAAAAAGGGATTGAAATAATTTCTAAAGCGATATTAACTAAATCGTTACAAAGTAAAACTGTAGATAAAGTTTGATCGTAATTTTTAGCAAATTTAATCGATAAAGCTAATGTTTTTTTAGGTTTATTTTTATATTCTTCTTCTAAATGGTTAATATTTACACATGTATAAGCCATATCTAAAAGAGAGAACATAAAAGATGATGTAATTAAAACCACGTATAAAATAGAATAAACAAGTAAATTAATTTGATTTTCTGACATGTTTACTCTCCTTTAATTTATTAACTTTCAATTCATTAATATCACCAACTAACTCTTCTAATATATCATCCATCGTAACGATACCAACGACTTTGTTATCGTTATTTAATACGATTCCAATATGAATTTTAGATTGATTAAATTCTTCAAATATATCATCTAATTTAGTTCCAACTTTAAAAAATAGAGGTTTAGTTAAACAACTTCTAATATTTAAATGATTATCTTCCATGTATTCTTTAAAATATGTTCTAACAGTTATTATACCGATGATATTATCTTTATTATCTTCATATATTGGAATTCTACTATAGTTGTGACTCAATATAATTTTATTTAATTTATCTGCAGTTAAATCAGTGATATTTACACTAAATACTTCATCTTTTTTCTTTAAAACATCATCGACATTAATAGTATCAAACACGAATGCTCTATTTAAAATTTTAAGTTCATCTTCTTCTAATAATTCTTCTTTTTCTTCTTCATCTTCACTTTCACTAGCATCAACTACCGCTTTATCAGCTTCTAAAATAAAGTCTTCTCTAGTTAAAATATTTTTATCTTTAATCTTGAATGTTTTATGAACTAATAATAAAACTCCTTTGAATACCATTATTATTGGAAATAAAATAATATAGAAAAAACCGACAATATATGCAAATAATGTAGCTAATTTATTAGGTAGATGTTTTCCTAAAATTTTAAAAAACGAATCTGTAAAAATATAAATGAAAAAAGCTAAAATAACACTAGATAAAACATGTTGAACTCCTTCACTTATACTACTTCCAGCGATTGAAAGTATAATATTACTCATCAATAAAGACATGATGTATTGGATACCATTATTTACTATTAATACTGCAATTAAAGTTTCATCAAAGTGATTGATTAAAAAATTAACTACTTTAGCTACTTTTTTACCATTTTCAGCTTCTGCTTTGAAATGGTATTTATTACAATTAGAAAATATATTTTCGCTTCCTGCAAAAATACCACAAACAAAAATTAAAATTACCAATAACAATATATTAGCCCACAAGGGAATAACTGAACTTGAATCACTAGTTAATATATTTATAAAACACGGCGACATATCTTTTTAAGTACCTTTAATGGAAATATTATATTTTAATCTATATATATTTTCAATTATTAATAATAAAATAAAACATATATGGAGGTACTTTATAAATATTTCCTTCAATTGAAAATTGCTTAGGATGAACTATATATCCTCTATCGATATTTCTTTTAAATTTTTCTTTAAATTTATTATATGAGATATTTGTATAATTTTTAGATGACTTCACTTCTATCGGATTTACTTTAAAGTGAGTTATAGAATTAGTAGAAATCAAAAAGTCAATTTCCATATCTTTTCTTTTCTTTTCTTTAGAATAAGAAGAGTAAAATATAGTTTTCTTCCTGTTGATGCAATCATCTGTGCAACAACATTTTCATATAACATTCCCTTATTTAATGACAATCTACCATTCACTATATCTCTATATAAATTATTTTTACTTAATTCATTTTCATTAAAAGCTAAACTAACAAGAAGACCTGTATCACCCATATAACATTTAACTTCGCTATCAACTTTATTTAACGAAAAACCCACATTAGAATCACTACATTTATAACAATTATTGCATATCATCGAATCTTCCAACCAAAATAAGGAATCTTTATATATGTTACTGTTTGAACGAATATTAACATCACTTAGATTTATTTTTTTCTCATTTTTAGATAAATATCCAGGAATATTTTCAAATATTGTATTAACCTTAAAATTATATTTTTTATTTGCTTTTGCTATATCATCTTTATACATTGATAAAATTAATCTTTTTACTTTGTCAGATTCATCGAAATCTCTATTATTTGTAAAATACGCTACAACACTTTGAGGCATTCCTCCAACTAACATATATTCTTCAAATAATCTCATTGCTTTATTATGATATTTATCGTTGAGTTTCATATTATTTTTAATACAGTCTCTTATATAATCAATTAATAAATACTCATCAGCAGCCCACAAAAATTCTTCAAAATCTAAAGGAAACATCTTGATTTTATATTCTTCAGATGGAAACAAAATATCTTTAACATTTTCTTTAATAGATATTAAAGATCCTGTTTCAATAAAATCAAATCTACCATCTTCAACCAAATATTTAATGGCTTCTCTTGCTCTAGGAAATTTTTAAACTTCATCAAAAATAATTAATATATCATTCTTATATAATTTAACATTAAAATCTAATGATATATTTTAAAATAATAAATCAAGTTTATTTAAATTTTCATTAAAATTTTTTTTGATATTGTTTCCGACTTTAGAAAAATCAATAAAAACAACACTTTTATAATTGTCATGACCAAACTTTTTAGCTATTGATGATTTGCCAATTCTTCTAGCGCCTTCAATCAATACAGCAGATTTTTCTTTACTATTTTTCCGTTCAATTAGTTTATCATATACTTTTCTTTTTAATTCCATATTCTCTCTCAATTCATTATTATAATACTATAAATATACAAAAAATACGCAAAGTAATTTTTACTATAATAATACAAAATACGCAAAGTAATTTTTACTATAATAATACAAAATACGCAAAGTATTAATATTAAAGTAATTAGATTGATCTTTTATATAAATAGTTTATAAAAATATAAAAAGTCTTAAAGATCTAATCCTTAAGACTTAAATAATAAAATTTTATAAAATTAACTTACATTAATTTAGCACCGCTAGAAGTGCCAATTCTTGTCGCTCCAGCTTCGACCATTTCTAGAAGTTCTTCGTGAGTTCTAACTCCACCTGCAGCTTTAACTTCACAAGCATTACCGACAATCTTTTTCATTAAAGCGACATCTTCAACTTTAGCACCCCACTTCGAGAATCCTGTTGAAGTTTTAACAAAATTTGCACCAGCTTCTTTAACGAGTTCGCTAGCTTTTACAATTTCTTCTTTAGTTAGTAAACAACATTCAATAATGACTTTTAATGTATGATTTCCTACTGCTTTTTTAATATCTTTAATTTCGTTTAAGACATAATCGTATTCTTTATCTTTTAATTTAGCGATATTGATGACCATATCAACTTCATCAGCACCCATATCGATTGCATCGCTCGCTTCAAATACTTTAGCTTTAGTACTCATTTGTCCAAGAGGGAATCCGATAACTGTACAAATCAAAACATCACTTCCCTTTAAAATTTCTTTAGCATAAGAAATGTAAGAAGGATTGATACATACAGATTTAAAATCGTATTTAATAGATTCTTCACATAATGCTTTAATTTGATCTTTAGTTGCATCAGCTTTTAATAATGTGTTATCAATAAATTTATTGTAATTCATGTTTTTCTCCTAATAAAAAAGGCATTAAAATGCCTTATTTAGATTCTTTGCCTTTAATAACTTGTTTGCCATCGTAATATCCGCATTTTGGGCAAACTGTATGAGCATGAATCATACTTCCACAATGAGAACAAGTGCAAATTCCATTAACATGTAATTTGTAATGTGTTCTTCTCATTCTCTTTGTAGTTTTACTAGTTCTTCTAAATGGTACTGCCATAATTAATCTCCTTTATTCGCTTAAAAATTATAATAGATATTATTCAATTAATAAATTTTTATGTGACATAATACAAAAAAATCTTTAAAACATCGATTCTATCGAGAAAATATTTTTTTGACATTGTCAAAATCAATATGAGCTGAGTTTGAGTATATGCACTCTACTATCTCACCTTCAATATTTTTATCTGAAGGAATATAATATTCTATATAATTGGAAGAATGTGCTCGATACGCTTTTTTGCTTTGATCGAAATTTTCTACTAAAAATTCCATCTTTTTATTATCAAATTTTTTATTGTATTCATTTTGCATAACATCACTTAAAGCAATGAGCTTTGATACTCTCATCTTTTTATCAATCTCTTCAACTTGATCTAGAAGTCTATCTGCGATAGTTCCTTCTCTTCTTGAATATGGAAATACATGAATCTTACTAAAATTAATTTCTTTACAAAATTCGAAAGTCTCGTTGAATTCTTCTTCGCTTTCTCCAGGAAAACCGACAATTACATCAGTTGTTAAAGCGATATCACTTCTAATTTTTCTAATTTTTTTAACTTTATCTTTAAAAGATCCTAAATCATATTTTCTATTCATTCTTTTCAAAATCGTTTCAGATCCACTTTGAAGAGGAATATGTAAATGATTTGCTAAATTAGGAAATTCTTTTAAACATTTTAAGAACTTATCATCGATTTGAGAATCTTCTAAACTTGAAATTCTAAGTCGATATAAATCTTTATTTTTAGATAATATTTCATATATTAAATCTGAAAAAGTATATCCATTTTTAAAATCTTTTCCATAGCTGCCCATGTCGATTCCTGTTAAAACTATTTCTTTATATCCTAAAGATATAAGTCTTTTAACTTCATCTAAAATTTCATCTTTATCTCTACTTCTACTTCTTCCTCTAATATAAGGGATTAAGCAATATGTACAATAATTATCACATCCATCTTGAATCTTTAAATATGCTCTTGTAGTAAGTAAAGAATCAGTTAAAGTTAACCCTTCATATTTTTTAATGGAATTATTATCTTCATGAATAACAATCTTTTCACCATTCTTTTTAAATTCTTCGATATATTCAGGGATTAAACTTCTTTTACTCGTTCCTAAGACGATATCTGCATTAAGGTCATAAGCGACTAATTCATATTCTCTTTGTGTGTAACAACCCATGACGATAAGAATAGATTTTTTATATTTTTTACGATATTGTTTGATTGTTTTTCTATCTTTTGCTTCGCTAGTTTGAGTAACGCTACAAGTATTGATGACGATTACCCCAGGATATTTATCCTTTTTTTCATCAAATTTTGTATATCCTTTTTCCATAAGTAAATTACCGACGCATTCCGCTTCGTAACTATTTACTTTACAACCTAAAAATTCGATGATGAACGTTAAATTTTCTTTATTTTGCATATTTTTTTAAACACCTTATAACTAATAAATTCATTCTTATATAATGAAGACTCTCATTTGATTTGTGTAATAACACTCTAAAACTGCTTTAACTCTATCGATGACATGAGACTTATTTGGATGCTTTAAATGTTTATCAAATAAATAAATCATCGTATCGATACCACCTTGTCTATTGATTACAAATATACAATTTAAGTGGTATGAAAAGAAGCTTACTGTAGTTAAATCTTCACTAACTTTAACTAATTTAGTAAATGAAGAATCGAATAAATCAACCCCGTAAGTATCAAACGGATCTACTAAAAAAGCTTTGTAATTTAAAAATAAATCTGAATATGGATTATCTTTTAATTTGCTTAATTCATTAGAATACACTCCGTTTGTAATTCTATTAAAGAAAGGAAAATAAACTTTATAATCATCATATTTGATACATGGATAATCTAAGCATCTCTCTTTTAAAATCTCACTTAAATTAGGTATGTAATTTTTAAAGCCTTCAACGATAAATGTATCGATATCTTCTTTATTTTTTAATCCTCTAATCACGATATTAGCTTTGATAATATCAAAATCATTCTCTACTAATAAATATTTTGAAAAGGCAGGATCACATTTTAAAATATTTTTATTTTTATAAAAAAAATCGCTTTCTTCGTCGTTGAAAGTTTTGCTGTTCTTTTCTTTTTCTAATATTTTAAAAATACTTTTATTCATCGTTAAGCCCCATATAGAAAGATAATAAAGAAACAATAAATATATTTGCAGTTTCAGCTCTTAAAATTCTTTTACCTAACGTGATGTTTTTATAACCTACTTTAGTAGCGTATTCAACTTCCTCTTTAGAGAATCCACCTTCTGGTCCTACGATAACATTGATCGTCTTACTTTTAATATCTTTTAAATCATCGCTTAAAGATAATAAAGTAGATTCACTATTTTCATAAGGTATAAAAGAGATATCAGCTTTATATTTATCGATATCTTTAAAATCAATTATATCATTAATTGTAACTTTTTTTGTTCTTTTTGATTGTTCAAGTGCTTCTTTAACCACTTTATTAAATCTTATTAACTTACTTTCTTTCTTATTTTTATCAATATGGACAACGCATCTATTAGATTCAACTAAAACTATCTCTTTTACGCCCAATTCAATCGCTTTTTGAATGACAAATTCAGTTTTATCTCCTTTTAACAAACAGATAAATAATCTGATATTTCCATCTAATTCGTGAGTTTCTTTTATTTCTTTTATTAAACTAACATTAAAAGGATTAAAAGAAACAATCTTTACTAAATATAATTTATCATCACTTACCACTTCAATCTCATCATTAATTTTCATTCTCATAACTTTAGATATATGAAATATATCATCGTTAGAAAAAGAAAAATTAACACCATCAAAAGAAGCAAAATATCTTTGCATTATCTTAAAAATACTCCGTTATGATCTTTGCTTCTTTTAATTAATATGATAATACTTAAAACAATATATATAAAATAAATTATTGCTAAAGGAATAGTTAAAGATAAAACTAAATTATTGGTGAATACTATAAAATAAAATAAAGAAAAACAACCACCATAAATTAATAATGTAGATAATATTCTTATAAAACCTTCTTTTTTATATCCTAAATAGAAAGAATCGGCTCCAAATAAACCTAATAATAAACAAAGAATAAAATTTACTATCTTTTTATGTTCTTTAATATTTATCTTTTCTTTAGTATTAATATTTACTGTATTTAAAGTTTGTGTGACATCACAAGTTTCTTCTTTTTCAGTATCAATAGGATTTTTTTCACCACAAAAAGGACAAATTTCTTTATCGAATTTAGTAATATTTTCTCCGCAATACTTACATTTTGGCATAATCGAACTTCCTTTTTTAATACTAATAATAATAGTATAAATGAGTGAAAAAATCACTCATTTAATTATTATTTTTTAAACGCTCTTTTAAATTTATCTTTAAAGCTATCTTGATCCTCTGCTTTTCTAAATTCTTCTAAGGCATCTTTTTGTTTTTTATTCAAATAAGTTGGTATTTTAATATCTATTTTTACATATTCATCACCATAATTTGAACTTCTAACATCCTTGACACCTTTGCCTTTAATTCTTAATACTTGGTTAGGTTGAGTTCCGCTTGGTAAATTAAGTTCAACATCACCATACACTGTAGGTACAATAAGCGTTGCACCTAAGCAGGCATCGACAAAATCAACTGCTTGAGTGATATAAATATCGTTATCTCTTCTTTCGAAGTTTTTATCGCTAGCGACGATAACTTCGATATAAAGATCACCATTTTCTCCACCATTATATCCTCTTTCACCTTTTCCTTGAAGACGAATTTGTTGACCGTTATTAATACCAGCAGGAATAGAAACTTCTACATTTTTTCTAACATGGTTATAACCTTGTCCTGAACAACTTGGACATGGAGTTTTTATGCGTTTTCCGCTACCGTGACAATCTGGACAGACAGCTTCTTGTTGAATAACTCCAAAGATGCTTCTTTGAGTTTGTAAAACTCTCCCTTTACCTTTACAAGTAGGACATGTCGTGTATTCTGTTCCGTTTTTAGCTCCAGTTCCGTGACAATCATCACACGTTTCATCATAATCTATCGGTAAAGTAATTTTTGTTCCGTTGATTGCATCCATAAATTTAATACGGATACGCATGAGTTTATCATCACCTCTTTCACTTCTTGAAGAAGAAGATGAAGAGTAAGATCTTGAACTTCCTCCGAATGCTCCACCGAACATTTGACGTAAAATATCATTTAAATCACCGAAATCTCCACCGTTAAAGTTGAATCCATCAAATCCACTACCATTGAAAGGGTTTTGACCACCAGCTGTTTGATCAAAAGCAGCTTGTCCAAATTGATCGTAAGTTTTTCTTTTTTGTTCATCGCTTAAAACAGAGTAAGCTTCACTTGCTTCTTTAAATTTTTCAGCATCACCAGTTTCTTTATTATCTGGGTGATATTTTTTAGCGAGTGTTCTATACGCTTTTTTAATTTCATCTTGAGTTGCGCTTTTACTTACGCCAAGAACTTCATAATAATCTCTTTTTTCGCTCATATTTTTTACCTCTTACGACCAATAGGAGAGTCGAAACTCTCCTATTATTTATTTAAAATTTAACGTTTATTTTTTATCTGTGAAATCTGCATCGATTACATCATCATCTTTTTTATTTGATGAAGATGAATCAGTTGAAGATCCACCAGTATAGTTAGAATCTTGAGCTCCACTAGTTGAACTTGATTGAGCACCTTGTTGAGCTTGAGCTTGTTGCATATATGCAGCAGCTTTTTCTAATTCGTCAATCTTGCTTCTTAATGTTCCATAATCTTTATTATTTAAAGCATTTTGGATTTCATCTCTTAATTTTGTAGCTTCTTCTTTTTGTTTTGGATCGATTGAATCACCTTTTTCTTGTAATCCTTGATTGATTGAAGAAAGGTAAGTTTCAGCTTTATTAATTAATTCAGCTTCTTCTTTTCTCTTGTTATCAGCATCTTTATTAGCTTCTGCTTCTCTGACCATTCTATCGATATCTTCTTTACTTAATCCGTTAGAACCGTTGATTGTGATATTTTGTTCTTTTTGTGTATCTAAATCTTTAGCGCTAACCTTAACAATACCGTTGACATCGATTGAGAAAGTAACTTCGATTCTTGGGGTTCCTCTTGGTGCTGGTCTAATTCCATCTAATTGGAAGTGTCCAAGTAATTTATTATCTCTTGCCATTGGTCTTTCACCTTGATAGACACTAATGTCGACTGCAGGTTGATTATCAGCAGCAGTTGAGAAGATTTGAGATTGAGTTGTAGGAATTGTTGTATTTCTCTTAATTAAAGGAGTTAATACTCCGCCCATTGTTTCAATACCTAATGTTAATGGAGTGACATCAAGAAGAATGACATCTTTAACATCACCGCTTAAAATACCACCTTGATATGCTGCACCGATTGAAACAGCTTCATCTGGGTTGACACTTAAGTTAGGTTTTTTACCTGTGATTTGGCTAACTAATTCTTGAACAGCAGGCATACGGATAGATCCACCAATAAGTAATACTTCATCGATATCGTTATATGTTAATTTTGAATCTTGAATAGCTTTTTCAAGAGGTGTTCTACATCTATCTAATAAATGTCTTGTCATCTCTTGGAATTTAGCTCTTGTAAGCGTTGTTTCAAAGCTGATAGGACCATTTTTACCCATTCCAATGAAAGGAAGTGAGATAGTAGTTGATGTTGAACTTGACAATTCAATCTTAGCTTTTTCAGCAGCATCTTTATATCTTTGAAGAGCCATCTTATCAGAAATATCAACGCCAAATTCTTGGAAGATTTGTCCTTTGATCCAATCTGCTAAAACATTATCCCAGTCATCTCCACCAAGTTTATTATCACCAGCTGTAGCGACGACTTCAAATGTACCATCACCGATATCAAGAATAGAGACATCTAATGTTCCACCGCCTAAGTCAAATACAGCGATCTTTTCTGATTTATCTTTACCTAAACCATAAGCTAAAGCAGCTGCTGTAGGTTCGTTGATAATACGAACGACGTTAAGTCCAGCGATTGTTCCAGCATCTTTTGTAGCTTGTCTTTGAGCATCGTTAAAGTAAGCTGGGACAGTGATAACTGCTTTCTCTACAGAATGACCGATGTTAGCTTCTGCATAATTCTTCATATAAGCAAGTATTTTTGCACTGATTTCTTGAGGAGTAAAATCCTTTGAAATGCAGTTTACATGGACCTTTTCATTAGATCCCATAATTCTTTTAATTGAACTAATTGTATCTGGGTTAGTAATTGCTTGTCTTTTTGCAGCATTACCGACGATAACTTCTCCATTAGCTTTAAAACCAACAACTGAAGGTGTTGTCATTGTTCCTTCTGGGTTTGGAATAACTTTAACTGTTCCATCGCTTTGAAGATAACTAACAACAGAGTTTGTTGTACCTAAATCAATACCTAATATAATTTCTTTTGCCATAATTTTTTCCTCCTATTAAGCAATATTTTCTTTTGTTTCTTCAGTATTTTCTTCTACTTTTTTATTTTTACTTGTAACGACCATCGCTGCTCTTATTAAGTGATCATAGAGCTTATATCCTTTAGTATTAACTTTCTTAACTAAATTTTCTTCTCCATCACACTCGATAGTTTCAACAGCATGCATCGTAGCAACGTTAAACTTCTCATCAATTTTAGGATCGATTACTTGGATTCCTTCGTTTTGAAGAACGTTTATCAATTGAGAGTAAACATATTTGAATCCTTGTAAATAATTCTTTGTCTCTTCGCTAGTAACATTAGCGTTAAGGGCTATATCAAAAGCATCTAGTATTGGAAGAAGTTCATCTACAAATCCTTCAATTCTATATTTGATAACCTCTTGATGATCTTTTTGTATATCTTTTCTTAAATTAGCCATATCAGCATAAGCTTTATAATATTCATTTTTCCAATGTTCCATATCAACTTTAAGCTTTTCGATTTCTTCGTCTTTTTTAGCTAATTTCTTTTTAAAAGAAGCTTTCATGTTGAGCGGTTCTTCACCCTTCTCTTCTTCGACTACTTCTTCTTTTTCTTCATTAATTTTCTCTTCTTCCATAATCTGTCCTTTCTAGATCGCTAAGGTGAGTAGCAACCATTTCTGTAATATAATCTAAATATTTCAATACTTTGCTATAATCCATTCTAGTTGGACCAACAACCGCAATCTTTCCGATATCCTGATTGCTCTTTGGTATTTTAATATTCTTTGTAATAATCGAGATATCTTTTAAATCACCATTACCGATAGAAATCATCGTCTCTTCATTTTCATCAAACATATTGTTTAATCGATATGGATGAGACAATAATTCGACAAGGTTTCTAGTTTCTTTGATGTTATCTTTGAATTCTGGTTGATCTAATAAATAGTTTTTACCATAGAATTGACCATTTCTTTTAATGATGAAGTCTTTTAACATATTCATAAATATCTTATTTATATATGTAAATTCGATTTCATATTCTTTTAGTTCATCTTTAATCTCGCTTAGCTTCTGGAATATATCAACTAACCTTGTCCCTTCGACAAGTTCACTAATTCTTTCAACACAAGCCTTTAAAGTTTTGATATTCTTACCTTTAGGGATAATAAATGTTTTATTTTCACAATATCCTCTATCGGTGATGAATAAAAGAACAAACTTATAAGAATTCAATTCTACGCATTCGATCTTTCTTATTCTTTCAGCAAACACGTTAGGTCCTAAATAACAACTTGCTAAATTTGTCATATTTGATAGCATCTCACACGATTCATAAAGCAAATCTTCTATTGAAGTTGAATTGTCGACTAATCTATCAATTTCATATTTAATAGTTTTATCGACTTTATCACTTCTTAATTTAGTAACGTAATATCTATATCCGTCGATTGATGGAACTCTTCCACTTGATGTATGAGTTTTTTCGATATAACCCATATTTTCAAGCTCCATCATCTCGTTTCTTATAGTTGCACTAGAATAATTTAATCTATGATTTTTAAGTAATGTCTTACTTCCAACAGGTTGAGCTGTTTCAATGAAATCTTCAACGATATACTTTAAGACTATTTCCCATCTCTTTAGTTTCATAAATCTCCTTTCTAGCACTCGTTTTTTACGTTTGCTAATTATAATTATACACACTAATTTAGCACTTGCAAGTGAAAAGTGCTAAAAATTTATTTTTTATTTTAAAAGGTCACATGACAATGTTATTGCAATAAATTAAGATCTTTTGTTTAGAATTTTTATATTTTTAATATTTTTGCAAAAATACATTATTTTTTGCTGTTTTTTTATTGCAATA
>CAVKZO010000021.1:0-22788 GCA_963661135.1 Lachnospiraceae bacterium
ATATTAAATAATAATGATATTGAATTAATGGCGTCTTTGCTTGAGATGCCATTTTTTAATAGTAGTTCTAATTTTGATTTAATATCATCTAAATTAATTTCATTGTTATTCTTTATATTTCCTTCAACAGCTAAAACCATTTCGCCAATCAGTTCTTTTTTGTTATTGATCAACGTTTCTAAATCAGTTCTTATAAATTCTTCGTGAATTTTTGTTAATTCTCTAGCTATAGTAATTTTTCGATTACCAAAACAAGTATAAATATCATTTATAGTGTCTTGAATCCTATGTGGTGATTCATAAAAAACTAATGTAAATCCCACTTCTTTTAATGAATTTAACTCTTCTATTCTCTCAGATTTTTTTGATTTTAAAAAACCATAAAAAACGAAATGGGAACAATCGAGGCCACTAGCAATAAGAGCATTAATAAATGCATTAGGACCACTGATTGGAGTAATCACAATATCATTTTTTATAGCTTCTTTTACTAGTATTGATCCTGGATCACTGATGCAAGGATAACCCGCATCAGACATATAACCTATTGTTTTCCCATCTAAAATATCGTTTATAATTTTTAAAGATGTTTCTTTTTCATTATGTTCATGGCATGATATGCATTTCTTTTTTATTCCTATTAATCCTAATAATTTAGAAGTGTTACGTGTATCTTCACATGCGATATAATCGCATTGAGAAATAGTATCTTTCATTCTTGATGATACTTCAGAAAGATTTCCAATTGGTGATGGAATTAAAAATAATGAGCCTTTCATACTATTTTTTAAGCTTTTTAAATTCATCAAGAGTTATATATTCAATATTTTCTTGATTCTCAATTCTAATAATTCTAGATAATATATTGTAACTGGTTACTTTATATTTTTCGTTATTATATTTTACTTCAGTATTAATTTGAGGATAATATTTTTTAATTTGAGTGTATGCTTCATCTTCAAATTTTAAGCAGCACATTAATTTACCGCATTGACCAGAGAGCTTAGGAATATTGATTGAAAGCATTTGATTTTTAGCTTTATTTAAAGAGACTCCATCAAATTCTTTTAAGAAAGTAGAGCAGCATAATGGGAGTCCGCATACCCCGATGCCACCTATAATTTGCGCTCTTTCTCTAGCGTTTACTTGTTTTAACTCAATTCTACAATGTAAATTAGATGCCAATAATTTTAGAAGATTTCTAAAATCAACACGATCAGCAGCAATGTATGTAAATAAAATTTTTGTCTTATCTAAAGTGTATGAACAATCAACCAAATCCATATTTAATTTTTCTTGTTTAACTAAATTTTCAAATAATGTCTTTGCTATTAAAGCATCTTTTTTATTATTTTCTTCCTTTTTTATATCTTCTTTAGTGGCTTTTCTATTGATTGGAATAACTTCAAAAGGAGCGTGGACATCTTCCATTAATTTAGGATCTTGTGTAACTCTTCCTAATTCCATACCAACTACAGTAGTAACAACAACATAATCACCTACTTTAATTGAAAAATCGTCAGTTCCAAAAAAATAATTTTTGCCACTTTCATTAAAAGATACATTTAAACAATATTTCATAATCAATCTCCAACAATATTCTCTACTAAATTTACAAACAATAATGATGTATTTAAATTAAAATTCAATTCGTTTCGATAATCCATTAATTTTAAAATCGCATCATCTATATTTATGATATTATTAGCAATTAAAGTTAAGTAATTAATTGCTTCTTTTAATATTATATCTTCATTTAAACTTAAACGTAATGCATCTTTGAAAAAAACAATTAATAAATCAAAAAAGAAACGAATAGATTGCTTACTTTTTAGTTTTTTAATCAGTTCGTTTTCTACAAAAACTTTTAACTCTATTTTATTATTTAAAAAATTAATAAAATTGAAAACATATTCTTTAGCATTTATATAATCAGAATCATTAGATTTTTCTTTAATTGCAATAGGGTCGTTATAAAAGAACGATAATATTTCTGAATCTTCTTTATTAACGTTTTCATTTATACAATCTTCAATTAATTCATTTTGATTAAGTGGTACAAAGTGAATTATTTCAGTTCTACTTAATATTGTTGGTAAAACTCGATATTCATTTTCTGTTGTTAAAAAAGCGTAAGTTGATTCATCTGGTTCCTCTAAAAATTTTAATAAAGCGTTTATAGCATCAGGAGCCATATTTTCAACATTATTAATTATATAAACCTTAATTCCCTTTTTTTCATTTGCAGATTGAGAAAATTGGTTTTCAATTTTTCTTATATCGTCAATTTTAATTTGGTTTTCTTTACCATCTATGGTTATTAAATCTGAATAATTATTATTATCGATTCTTTCACTGATTATATTATCAATTTCTAAATATTTATGTTCCCCTGTTAAAAGACATTTTGTAAGATATTTGGCAATATCAAAAAGAGGAGTACCTGTTGGACCTGATAAAAGATAAGCGTGGAAAAAAGAATCTTTTTCCAAACAGTTTAAAAAGATTTTATATGGGATTTCTTGGTGTTTTTTTAAATAATTAAGATAATTCATTTATTTTTCTTTTTATAATTTTATATGTTTCATCAACAACTTCATCTAAACTTTTACTTGCATCGATTACTACATATCTCTCTTTATATTTTTTACTAAGATCTAAGAATGTTTCTCTAACTTTATTATAGAAATTAAGTGATTCTAAATCTAATCTATTAACTTCTCTATTTTTGTTTTTATTGATTCTGGCTAATCCGATTGATGGTTCTAAATCGAAAAGGATTGTTAAATCAGGAAGTGTGTTTTCTGTAGCAAATAAATTGATAGATAAAATTTCATCTACACCTAAATTTTTACCGCCACCTTGATATGCTAAGGAAGAATCAATATATCTATCACATAAAACAATTTTTCCTTCTTTTAATGCTGGCCATACTTTTTCAACTAAATGTTGTCTTCTGCTAGCAGCAAAAAGGAGAGCTTCGCAACGATTATCTAAATTTGTGTTTTCTTTATCTAAAATTATTTTTCTAATATCTTCAGCTATTTTAACTCCTCCTGGTTCGCGAGATAAAATAACATCTAAATTTTCTTCTTTTAATTTTTTATAAATAATATCGGCGACGGTGGATTTTCCGCTTCCTTCGCCTCCTTCAAATGTAATAAACATATTAAATCCCCTTTATTTTAGATTTGTTCTTCCATCTAATGCTTTTTGTATTGTTAATTCATCTGTATAATCAAAGCTACTTCCAATTGATAAACCGTAAGCTAATCTTGTTATTTTTATTTGTTTATTTGCAAATATTCTAGCTAAGTAGAGTGCGGTTGTCTCTCCTTCAATTGTAGGATTTGTAGCAATAATTAACTCTTGAATGTTTTCTTTATCTATTCTTTCTATCAATTCTTTAATTTTTAAATCATTAGGAGTTATACCTTTTAAGCTTGATATATCACCTCCTAAAACATGATAGACACCATTATAAGAATTTAGTTTTTCAAAACTATACACATCCTTATAATTTGATAAAACAATGCATGTGGAGTGACTTCTTTCCTTAGAAGAACATATTGAACAGATTTCGTCTTCTGTTAATAACCCGCAAATTGGGCATTGATGAATTTTTTCTTTCACGTCTTTTAAGTTTTTGATCAAATCGTCAATTTGACTTTGTGGCATATTTAAAACATTAAAAGCCATTCTTTCAGCTGTTTTTGCTCCAACAGATTGAAAATTTGAAAATGAATTAGCTAATTTTTCAATTGTAGTAAGTTCTTTCATTAAAACATTCCAGGTGCAGCCATCGATTTAAATTTTGAAGATAATTCTTCGTTTGCTTTATCGATTTTCTCTTTAGCACCGTTATAAGCTAAAGTGATCATGTCTTTTAGCATATCTTCGTCATCTTTATTTAAAATATCTTTATCTAAAAATTCGATACTTACTAATTCCATATTACCTTTTAAAGTAACTTTAACAGCTCCGTTAGCTGTATAATCAAATTCTGTTTCATCAAGTTTTGCTTGAGCCTTCTCGAATTCTCTTTGCATTTTTTGCATGGCTTGAACCATTTGTTGATATCCTGGCATAATTTTCCTCCTAATTAAATTTTATTTTTTCAAGATCAATATCAATTGCTTTTGGCAATTTATTTACTTGTTGTAAATTAACATAATTTTTATAAGCACTAGTGAATCTGCTTCTATCTAATGCATAAATATGATATGAATTACCAGTTATTTTCTTTAATATCTTTGCAAATCCTTTTTGATTTTGTTTGATATTAATTTTTATTGTTGGTGATTTAAAATCATATACAAGAACTACGAATTTTTCATTAACAATACATGGCGTTCCTTCTTTTAATAACATTGCATAAGGTTGTTCATCTGAATCGATGAAGTTATTTAAAGCAGGCCATAATTCTATTAATTCTCTCTTTAATTGTTTATTTCCTGTCACCATTAGATTAACAAGATCTGAATCAGATATTTCGTATTCTTCACCTTCAGAAGCGATGATTGCGTTATTTATAGTTGGTTTTACTTCTTCCTTTTTTGTATCTTCTATATTTTGTTTTATATGAGGTTTATTTATAATAATTTCTTCTTTTTTATCAATTGGTTTTTGGGTAGTTATAGGAGAAATAATAGGTTTTTCACGTTCTTTTTGTATTTCTTCAATGGAAATTTCTTCTTTTTTCTTATCGAGTGATAAGGTTTTTAAAACATATATTTCTAATACAAAATATGGATTAGATGCAGTTTTAAATTGAGTTTTACATTGGACAAATAAATCTATCAATTTAGTTAAATGATCATCATCAAATAATGTATCTATATATTTAGCATCATCAACTTTTATATATTCAAGAAGTTTATAAGAATTAGTTTTAGAATATACTAAAGCGTCTTTAAGCATCATCAATAATTCATTAATAAATCTAGATATATCGACATTCTTTTTGATGTATTCGTTAACTTTTTCAAGAGTTAAAGTTGTATTTTTTGAATGGATTAATTTTAAAAACTTTATCTTTTCCTTATTATTTGTTAAACCAAATACTTTTTCTATATTTTCCAAAGTTAAATTATTGCCGCTATAAGCGATAAGTTGATCGAGAAGCGATAAAGCGTCTCTAGCGCCTCCATTAGCAAGTTCCACAATGGAAGAAATAACTCCATCTTCATATGTAATATTTTCTTTATTAAGAATTCTTTTTAAAAGTTCTTCCAAACTTTGATCGCTGATTTTATTAAAATCATATCTTTGGCATCTACTCAAAATCGTTGGTAAAAGTTTATAAGGCTCTGTAGTGCATAAAATAAATACAACATATGATGGTGGTTCTTCTAATGTTTTTAAAAGTGCATTAAATGCATTGTTTGTCATCATATGAACTTCATCGATAATATAAACTTTATACCTTCCCTTAAAAGGAGAATATTTAACTTTATCAATTAATTCTCTAACTTCATCAACACCCGAATTACTTGCAGCATCAATTTCAATGACATCAGGATTATTTCCTTCGTTTATTTCGATACAACTTTCACATTTATTGCATTGATGACCTAAACCTTCTTCACAATTTAGAGCTTTAGCGAATAATCTTGCAATACTAGTCTTTCCAGTGCCTCTAGGACCTGTAAAAAGGTAAGCATGTGCTATCTTATTGGTTAAAAAAACATTCTTAAGAGTGTGAATAATAGCCTCTTGACCTACTATTTCATCAAAAGTTTGACTTCTATACTTTCTATATAATGCTAAGTAACTCATAAAACACTATTAATTATACACGTTAAAAGAGTTTGTTTAAAGTTTATTAAAGCATAATATTTGTTTATATATTTAAATTAATTTAAATATTTGTTATCATTTAAAAGGTTAAGAGATGAGGTTTTATTATGGATAAAAACATGCAAGATAGGTTAAATGCTAGCGAAAATAGAGTAAAAGAAATTGATGAATTATTAAGTGAACCTAGCATTACTAACGATTTAAAGAAATTTAAAGAATTATCTAAAGAAAGAAGTTATTTAGAGCCAATTGTAGAAAAATATTTAGAATATAAATCTAACAAAAGCAATATGGAAGATGCTTTGATAATGAGTAATGATTCAGATCCTGAAATTAGTTTAATGGGGAAAGAAGAATATAAAAAGAGTGAAGAAAACATTGCGAAAATCGAAGAAGAGATTAAAGTTTTATTGTTACCAAGAGATCCAAATGATGGAAAAGATGTTATTTTTGAAATTAAGGGTGCTGTCGGTGGGGATGAAGCTGATATTTTTGCTGGTGATTTATTTAGAATGTATATTAAATATTGTGATGCTAAAGGTTTTAAATATAAAATTTTAGATGAAAATCCTTGCGGTGTTGGTGGGTATTCATATATCTCATTTGTTGTAAGCGGTGATGACGCTTATTCACATTTAAAATATGAATCAGGAGTTCATAGAGTACAACGTGTTCCTAAGACAGAAGCTAATGGTAGAATTCATACTTCTACTGCAACAGTTGTTGTCATGCCTAAACTTGAAGTAAATGATGTTAATATTAGAACTGAAGATTTAAAAGTAGATAGATATAGATCTCAAGGTGCTGGTGGTCAAAACGTTAATAAAACTGAATCCGCTGTTAGAATTACCCATATTCCAACTGGAATTGTCGTATCTTGTCAAACTGAAAAATCACAAATTCAAAACCATGAAATTTGTATGGAAATGTTAGCTAGTAAATTAGCTCAACTTGAAATTGAAAAGAAAGAAGCAAGCGAAGCTCAATTTAGAAGTAAAATTGGTAGCGGAGATAGAAACGAAAAAATTAGAACATATAACTATCCTCAAAATAGGGTTACTGATCATAGAATTGGATATACAATTCAACAACTTGATAGAGTTATGGAAGGTGAATTAGATAACATTGTCGCAGCATTAATAAATTACGACCAAGAACAAAAAATAGCTGGGAATAAATAATGAATTTAACAAATAGGCAAGTATTTTCAAAATATTTAAACAAGATTAAAGAAGAAAAAATCGATATTCCTTCTTCTGTAATCAATGAATTATTATTAAAAGTTAATGGCTTTAATAATTTTACTCAATTAGTAGTTAATTTTGATAAAGAAATAAAAGATGAAGCTTTATTTGAGAACTATTTTAAACGTGTAAAAAACGGTGAACCTTTTCAATATGTAATCAATGAAGCAAATTTTGTCTCGTTATCTTTATATGTGGATCGAAATGTTTTAATACCAAGAACCGAAACAGAAGGTTTAGTTACCATTTTAAGAAGTTTTATTGAAGAAAATAACATTAATCACAATACTATTATCGATATGTGTACTGGTTCTGGATGTATTGCTTTATATTTAAAATCTATTTACAAAGACTCAAAAATCTATGCTAGCGATATTGATATTAAAGCTTTAGAAGTGGCTAAAAAGAACGCTAAAAATTTAAAATTAGATATTGAATTATTAGAGAGTGATAAATTAGAAAAATATATCAAAAACAATATTAAATGTGATATATTTATTTCTAATCCACCTTATGTTAAAAATAAAAATGACATCGAAAAACAAGTGTTAAATTATGAACCAATGCATGCTGTTTATTTAGAAGATAATAATCTTTTTTATGAAGAGTGCTTTAAAAATTATAAAAAGATTATGAAAGATAAATTTGTTATGGCATTTGAAATAAATTTTGATCAAAAAGAAGAATTAACTAAGTTAATAGGAAAATATTTCACTGAAGATAATACAAGTTTTGTGTTTTTAAAAGATATTTATGGTAAAGATAGATATTTGATTATCGAAGGAGGATATGATGTTAATTATATCAAAATGTGATTATAAACTTGCGATTGATTGCATTAAAAAAGGTGGGCTTTTAGCTTTTCCTACCGAAACTGTTTTTGGATTAGGTTGTTTAGCAAGTAAAGAAGAATATTTTAACAAATTATGTATGGTTAAAAATAGACCTGCAGATAAACCTTTCACTCTTATGTGCTCTTCAATTGAACAAGCATTACCTTATGTAGAAATTGATGAAACTGCTAAAAAAATTGTAGATAAATTTTTTCCTGGACAATTAACACTTATTGTTAAAGCTAAAGAAAATATACCTCATTATTTAGATTTAGGCACAGGATATATTGGAGTCCGTATTCCTGCAGATGATTTTGTTTTAAAAATGATAGATGAAATTGGAGAACCTTTATTAGTGACAAGCGCTAATATTTCTGGACAACCTGTTGCTGAAACTGATGAGGATGCCTTATATTATTTTAAAGATAAAATTGATGTTATTATAAAAGGAAAAGGATATAGTAAAATTCCTTCTACAGTAGTGATATTAAAAGATAATAAATTAAATATTTTAAGACAAGGTATTATAACTAAAGAAGAATTGGAGGAAGCGATTAATGGATAAAAAAATAAAAGTTGTATTGGGATCAGATCACGGTGGATTTGATTATAAAACCAAATTAATTGAAGAATTAAAATTGGGAGGTTATGAAATCATCGATGTAGGGACATTTTCTAAAGAAAGTTGCAACTATGCTCAATTCGCAATCGAAGCTGCTAAAAAGATATCAAATAAAGAAGCAGATTTTGGAATATTAATATGCAATTCTGGAGAGGGTGTTTGTATTGCTGCAAATAAAGTTAAAAATGTGAGATGTGGAATTGGTTATAATGATGATGTAGCACAATTAATGAGACAACACAATAACGCTAATATGATTTCTTTTGGCGCTCATTTTATGAGTTATGAAGAAGTTTTAAAGAGGGTAAACTTGTTTTTAAATACTCCTTTTGAAGGCGGAAGACACGAAGTAAGAGTAAATACCATTATCGATTTTGAAAAATAGTTAAAATATATAATTTTATATGTAAAAACCTTCTTCTTTTATACGTCTTGTATAGTGAAGGAGGTTTTATTTATAAGCAAATTTAAGTGTGGTTTATGCGGTAATGAAGATATTAAATATGTAGGGTATAAAAAGGATGTTCCTTATTGTAGAAAATGTATTTCATTTAAAGGCGAATCTGCGGATTTAGATATTAGTTTTGTAAAAAAACAAAGTAAAGCATTTTTAAAATATGATTTAAGTAAAGAACAAGAAAATATATCATTAAGTTTATTGAATAATTTCAAAAATCATTTAAATACACTTGTTTATGCTGTTTGCGGAGCAGGCAAAACAGAATTAGTTTTTAAAACTATTGAGTACTCTTTAAAAAAGAATTATAGAATTGGTTTTGCTGTTCCGCGAAAAGATGTTGTTATTGAATTAGCGACAAGATTTAAAAATACATTTAAAAACAATATTATTACTTCGATTTATGGAGGAAATACCTCAAATTTATATGGAGATATAATTTGTTTAACAACTCATCAATTGTATAGATATGAAAACTATTTTGATCTATTAATTTTAGATGAAATTGATGCTTTTCCTTATAAAGGTAACGAAGTTTTAAATGCGTTATTAAAAAGAAGCATTAGAGGAAATTATATATTTATGTCTGCGACGCCAGATAATAAAACTTTGCTAGAATTTAAAAAGGGAAATAATAGAATTATAGAATTATTTGTAAGATATCATAAAAAACCAATCCCAGTACCTAAAATTAAGATAGGAATATTGTTTGTAAAATATTTCTATTTAATTAAAAAAGTTAAACAATTTATAAAGAAAGATGCTCAATGTTTTGTTTTTGTACCAACGATCGATGAATCAAAAAAAGTATATTATTTCTTGTCTATTTTTATAAAAAATGGAGATTATGTTAATTCAAAAAGAGAGGAAAGAAGCAAAATAATCGATAAATTTAGAAATAAAAAATTAATGTATTTAGTTACTACAGCAGTTCTTGAAAGAGGTGTGACTGTTAAAAATTTACAAGTTATTATTTTTAAAGCTGATGATAGGATTTATGATAAATATGCGTTGTTACAAATTTCTGGAAGAGTCGGAAGAGTGATCGGTGCTGAAGATGGAGAAGTTATATTTTTATGCGATGGAAAAACTCAAGCTATGGAAGAAGCAATTTCTTTTACAAAAAAAGCAAACTCATATTTGTAAAATTTGTTTTAAGGAAATAAATAAGAGAAATTTACATAGTCTTTTAAATAATGTTGATATTTGCAACGAATGTTTTAATGAATATAAGCCAATATTTAAAAAATTTCTTTTTCATAATTATGAAGTTCTTTCAATTTACGAGTATAAAAATTTGATAAAAGAAAAATTATTTGTTTTTAAAGGATGTTTTGATTATGAATTATATTCAACTTTTCTGTATCAATTTTCTCATGAATTAAATTTAAAATATAGAGGGTATTATGTAGTTTATATTCCATCAAATAAAAGTGATGACAAAAAAAGAGGATTTAATCACGTAAGAGAAATGTTTGGATTCTTAAAGCTTAAAGAATTAGATTTACTAGAAAAAAGTAAACTAAATAAACAAGCGAAAAATTCCTACAAAGAAAGAAAGACAAAAGAAAAAACATTAATTTTAAAGAGGAATGTTGATTTAAAAGGAAAAAAGATATTGATAGTTGATGATGTCATTACAACAGGTACAACTTTATTATCAGCAATAACTTTATTAAAAAAATTAAATCCTAAAATAATTAAAGTATTAACTATGTCAAAAACGGAATTTAATGTTAAAAATCTAAATAATTCTGTCGATATAGTGAAATAATTAACAAAAGTTTTTGTTTACCATTATTTATAATGGTATAATCTAAAAGTATACGTTTAAGGAATATAAGATTATGGGAAATGCAATTGAAAAATTATTTGGTGTCGATAAGAGAATTTTAAAGAAATACGACAAGCAAGCTAGAAAAGTTGAATCATACGCTAAAGAAATGGAAGCGTTAAGTGATGAACAATTAAAAGACAAAACAAAAGAATTTAGAGCAAGATTAGAAAAAGGCGAAACTTTAGATGATATTAAGTTTGAAGCTTTTGCTGTTTGTAGGGAAGCTGCAAAAAGAGTTTTAGGGATGTATCCATTTCATTGCCAAATTATTGGTGGTCTTGTTTTAAATGATGGAAACGTCGCAGAAATGAGAACAGGTGAAGGTAAAACATTAACCGCTACTATGCCTGTTTATCTTAATGGTTTAAGTGGAAAAGGTGTCCATGTTGTTACTGTTAACGAATATTTAGCACAAAGAGACTCTAATGAAATGGGTCAAGTTTATCGTTGGTTAGGTTTAACTGTTGGTTGTAACTTACATTCTTTAAACACTATGGAGAAAAAGAAAGTTCATTTATGTGATGTTACTTATACAATTAACTCAGAATTAGGCTTTGATTATTTAAGAGATAATATGGCTCCAACTGTCGGTCAACGTGTTTTAAGAGGCCTTAATTACTGTATTGTTGATGAAGCTGATAGTGTTCTTATCGATGAATCGAGAACTCCTCTTATCATTTCTGGTGGCGCTAAGGCTAGTGCTAGTCAATATACAGTTGCAGATAGATTTGTAAAAATGTTAACTCCTTCAACACAAGTTGATGAAGAGTATAAAAGAAAACACCCAGATTATGTTCCTGATGGTGATTTTGAAATCGATATTAAAACTAAATCAGTTAATTTGACAGATAAAGGTGTAGATAAAGCTGAAAAACTTTTCGGTATCCCAAATTTATATGCTCCTCAATTACAAGATTTAGTTCATAGAATTCACCAAGCTTTAAAGGCAAACTATATTATGGGAAGAGACGTTGAATATTTAGTTGATCAAAATAACGAAATTCAACTTATCGACCAATTTACTGGACGTGTTCTTAAAGGTAGAGAATATAGTGATGGTCTTCAACAAGCAATTCAAGCTAAAGAAGGCGTAAAAATTAAGGAAGAAACTGTTACATTAGCTACAATTACATATCAAAACTTCTTTAGATTATTTAAGAAAATTGGTGGTATGACAGGTACTGCTAAAACTGAAGAAGAAGAATTCCAAAAGATTTACAATATGCGTGTTATTTGTATTCCAACAAATAAACCAGTTATTCGTGATGATGCTACTGATTTTGTATTTGCTCACAAAGATCAAAAAATAAGAGCAATGGTTAAAGAAATTCAAGAAAGACACGAAAAAGGTCAACCAATCCTTATCGGTACTCCTTCTGTTGAAGCGAGTGAAGAATTAGCAAAATATTTAGATAAAGCAAATTTAAAATTTGAAATGCTAAACGCTAAAAATCATGCTAGCGAAGCTGAAATTATTTCTCATGCTGGTGAAAGAGGTAGAATTACCTTAGCTACTAACATGGCTGGTCGTGGTACCGATATTAAGTTAACCCCTGAAACAAGAGCTCTTGGAGGATTATGTGTTTTTGGTTTAGAAAGGCACGAGTCAAGACGTATTGACAACCAATTAAGAGGGCGTAGCGGACGTCAAGGTGATCCTGGTTTTTCAAGGTTTTACGTTTCATTAGATGATGAATTGATGGTTCGTTTCTCTAACGATAGATTAAGAAAGATTTTTGATGGTTATGGTGATGAAGCAATTGAATCAAAAATGCTCTCAAACGCAATTACAAGTGCTCAAAAAAGAATTGAAGGTCAAAACTTTGATGTTCGTAAAAATTTATTAGATTATGATGATGTTTTAAGTAAACAAAGACAAATTATGTATGCTAAACGTGATCAAATTTTATATGCTGATGATATTTCAAGTTTATTACATGATACTTTTGATGATTGTGGTCAAGCTTTGGCAAAAAGGGCTGTTCCTGAAAATTCATCTAATAAATCAGTTAGTGGTGAAGAATTAATTAAAATTTGTGTTCCTAGATTTATTAAAGAAGGTGTAATTAAACCTGCCTTATATGATGATGCAGATCCAAAAGAGGTTGGTGAAGATTTAAGAGACATTTTATTAGATTCTTATAAACATAAAAAGGAAAATCTTGATCCTCAAGCAATTGAACAAGTAGAAAGACAAATTACTTTAAGATGTATTGATAGAAACTGGACTCAACAAATTGATAACATGACAAGATTTAGAGAATCTGTTGGTTTAAGAGGCTATGGTCAAATTAACCCATTACAAGATTATGTCAATGAAGGTTGGGCTTTGTTTAGAGAAATGCTTGAAGTTATTTCTTTGGAAGTTGTTTTAAATTTATTAAATGTTCAAGTTAAAGAAAAAGAAGAAAAGAAAGAATCATTTGTAGTAGAAGTTAAACAGAATGAACAAAAAAATAATGAAATAAATAAAGTTGAGGGAATGAAAGTCGTTAAAGAAGAATCAAAAGCTAAAGATTTAGACATTTCAAATATTGATAAAGATGCTAAAGCGGCTCCAGAACATAAATACGACGATATTCATACAAATTAATTTATGGAATTATATGTTTTAAAGCAAAAGATTAATGAGGCGTTAAGTTATTTAAATCAACTTAACGATTCACTTTGACATACCTAAATTAAATGTAAAAGTTGAAGAAATAGATAAAGCAATGTTAGATGATAATTTTTGGAATAACCAAAGAGCAGCTAACAAAATAATTGAAGAAAAAAACGATATTTTATATAAAATTGAAACATTTTCTAAATTGAAGAAGGTGTTCTTTGAATTACAAGAATTTTCTTTAAATTTAAAAGAAAATGATACCGAAATGATTGAGTTGGCTTCTAGTGATTATGAAGCTAATATAGAAGAATTAAACGAATTAAGACACGATATACTATTTAGTGGTGAATACGACAATTTATCTTGCACTATTTCTATACATCCAGGAGCTGGTGGTACTGAGGCTTGTGATTGGGCTAACATGCTTTTAAGGATGTATGAAAGATTTTGTGAACAAAATAATTTTAAATATCAAATTTTAGACTATGAACCAGGTGATGAAGTTGGCTTAAAGAGTTGTGTACTTATGGTCGATGGTAAAAATGCTTATGGCATGTTAAAGGGAGAAAAAGGTATTCATAGATTAGTTAGAATATCACCTTTTGATAGTAACGCTAGAAGACACACTTCATTTGCTGGCGTTAACGTAATTCCATTTTTTGATGATACTGTAGAAATTAATATTGATCCAAAGGATATTAAAGTTGATACATATAGAAGCGGAGGAGCTGGTGGACAAAATGTTAATAAAGTTGAGACGGCTGTAAGGATTACGCATATACCAACAGGAATTGTTGTCTCTTGCCAAGTTGAAAGAACTCAAATTAAAAATAAAGAAATTGCGATGAATATGTTGAAATCACAACTTTATGAATTGGAATTAGAAAAGAAAGAAAATAAATTAAAAGGAATTGTTGGAGAAAAGAAAGATATTGAATGGGGAAGTCAAATTAGAAGCTATGTATTTTGCCCTTACACTTTAGTTAAAGACCATAGAACTAACTATGAAGATAGTCAGGTTGATAAAGTAATGGATGGTGGAATAAGTGGTTTTATTTATTCGTATTTAGAGATGGAGGCGAAGAAAAATGGCTAATAGATTAAAAAATCTTCATTTGACAAAAAAGCAAGTATTAAAATCTATTTATCGTGTTTTTTTAGTTTTAATTGGAACTTTTGTGTTAGCATTTGGAACTGGAGCTTTTCTTGTACCATTTAACTTGATTACTGGAGGAGTTAGTGGTTTAGGAATACTTTTAAAAGAGATTTGTTTAACTGTTGATATTTGGTCATATATTATTTGTTGGTCTTTATTTGTTGTAGGCTTTTTAACTT
Source organism: Lachnospiraceae bacterium (assembly GCA_963661135.1). Lineage (GTDB taxonomy): Bacteria > Bacillota_I > Bacilli_A > RFN20 > CAG-826 > Onthovivens. Next base: position 14,736 of record CAVKZO010000021.1, read on the forward strand.
TGGGAGTTAAATTTACATTATCAACCTTAATTTCAACAATTTTTTATCCAATATTTTTATCGATAATCGTTAGAACTGGAATATCAGTATATTTTGCTAATTTATTATACGGTAAAGATGTTGCAAGTATCGTTAATGGTGTTGTTCAAATTTCACCTGTTGCTTTAGGAGAGATAGATACTGGTAAATTATTAATAATAGGATTATTTGGTGGCTCTTTTGTTGGAATTGGTTGTGGTATTACTTTTATTGGTGGTGGTTCAACTGGTGGTTTAGATATCATTGCTTTTGTTTTAAAGAAATATTTTAATTTTAACGTTTCAATTACTACACTAATAATAGATACTTTAATTATTATTGTTGGATTAATCGTTGATTTAGCAAGTGGTGGAGCAGCTACTTCAAATAAGTTTATGGGTGGTCTTATCGGAATTGTAGGTGCTTTTAGTTGTGCGATAGCAATTGAATATATTTATAATGGATTAGAAACATCTTATATATGCGATATTATTACAATTAAACCCGAAGAAATTAATAATTACGTTAAAGAAAAGTTAGATAGAACTACAACTATATTTAAAGTAGTTGGAGGATATTCTCAAGAAGAAAAAACAATGTTAAGATTAGTTTTTTCAAAAAGAGAATATTCTCAAATCAAAGATGCATTAGCGAAAATTGATCCAAATGCTTTTATTACGTTTTCAAAAGCTAAACTAGTAACTGGAGAAGGATTTGAACAAAACGAAACTAGAGATAGTTCTTTTATATCAAATTTAATAAAAAAGAATAAAAAACAAAAGAAAGATGGAAAATAATCATTTATTTAAAATTGTTAGTAATTATAAACCAACTGGAGATCAACCAAAAGCTATCTCGGAGTTAGTTGAAGGTTTAAACGAAAATAAAAAAATTCAAGTGCTTTTAGGTGCAACTGGTACTGGAAAGACTTTTACTATGGCTAATGTTATTGAAAAGTGGCAAAAACCTACTTTAATTTTAGTTCACAATAAGACATTAGCAGCACAATTATATTCAGAAATGAAAGAATTATTTCCTAATAATAGAGTTGAATATTTTATTTCTAATTTCGATTTTTATCAACCTGAAGCATATATTCCATCATCAGACACTTATATTGATAAATCATGTTTAATGAATGAAGAGATAGAAATGATGAGGGTTAGCGCTGTAAATTCGATAGTAAGTAGAAAAGATACAATAGTTGTAGCCAGTGTCGCTTCTATATACGGCTTAACAGATCCTGAAGAATATAAAAAACTTATTTTTGAAGTTAGAGAAAATGAAGATATAAATAGAAGAGAATTCTTTAAAAAACTTATTGATTCGCAATATAAAAGAAATGATATTGATTTATCACCGGGAAAATTTAGGGTTCATGGAGATTTAATCGATATAATGCCTCCTGATAGTAGTGAATGGTACATTCGTTTAGATATGTTTGGAGATACAGTTGAAAAAATTGTTAAAGTAAATTATTTAACTGGTGAAATAATTGAAAGATTCAAAATGTATAATTTATTTCCTGCTTATGATCATGCTGCTACAAAAGATAGAATTGATGCTGCATGCAAAACTATTCTTGATGAATTTGAAGATAGAATTAAATATTTTAAAGAAAACGATAAACCTTTAGAAGCAGAAAGGATCGAATTAAGAACAAGACATGATATTGAAAGTTTAAAAGAGTTCGGAATTTGTCCTGGTATAGAAAATTATTCTAGGCATATAGATGGAAGAAAAGAAGGTGAAAAACCATTTTGTTTGATGGATTATTTTCCAAAAGATTATCTTTTATTAATTGATGAAAGTCATGTTACTATTCCTCAAATTAGAGGTATGTTTAATGGAGATAGAAGCAGAAAAACAACACTTGTTGAATATGGTTTTAGATTACCTTCAGCACTAGATAATAGACCTTTAAATTTTAGCGAATTTGAAAGTGAAATTAATCAGTTAATTTGTACATCAGCAACTCCTGGAGATTACGAACTAAGTAAAACTAATGGTGAATATGTAGAGCAAATTATTCGTCCAACTGGTTTACTTGATCCAGAGATTGAAATAAGACCATCATTAGGACAAATCGATGACATTATTAACGAAATTAAAAAGAGAATTGAAAAGAAAGAAAGAGTGATGATTGTAACATTGACAATCAAAATGAGTGAGGATTTAACAGCTTATTTAAAAGAATCTGGCATAAAAACTGTATATTTACATAGCGAGTGTAAGACACTAGAAAGAAGCGAAATAATATATCAATTAAGAAAAGGTAAATATGATGTTTTAGTTGGCATTAATTTACTTAGAGAAGGCTTAGATATTCCTGAAGTTAGTTTGATTGCGATTTTAGATGCTGATAAAGAGGGATTTTTAAGAAGTTCTAGATCGTTAATTCAAGTTGTAGGAAGAGCTGCAAGAAATTCGAATGGTAAGGCGATAATGTACGCTGATAAAATTACTGATTCTATGAAAATCTGTATTGATGAAACAAATAGAAGAAGAGAAATACAAAAGGCATATAATGATAAAAATGGAATTGTTCCAATGACAATTATTAAAGAAATTACTCCACCAATTTCAATTAAAGAGGAAGAAGTAGAAGAGAAGAATTACTCTAAAATGACTAAAAAAGAACTTGATTCAAAAATAAAAGAGATTGAAAAAGCGATGAATAAGGCAGCTAAAGAATTTGAATTTGAAAAAGCAATCAAACTTAGAGATTCTTTGTTTGAATTAAAAGCTTTAAAAAATGGTGGTTCTATTTAGAAAAATATTGTTTAAAATGTTGAATTTAATATTGTATAATTTATGTTGAAATTGATATAAATATTGTTTTCTGAATTAATAAATTTTTAAAATAAGAGAATATTTCGTTATTATGGAAAAAGAAGTTAGTGTAATTGTCCCTATTCATGGTGTTGGAAAATATTTAAAAAAATGCTTAGATTCTTTGGTTAATCAGGATTTTAATTTGCCATATGAAATTATATGCGTTAGCGATAATTGCTGTGATAATAGCGATGAAATTATTGATTTTTATTTAAAAAAATATCCAAAATTATTTGTAAAAATTTCTGTATGTAATAAAAATTTATGTGACACTAGAAACGATGGATTAAAAATTGCTAAAGGTAAATATATTTTATTTGTTGATGGTGATGACAGCGTATTAAAAAGCTATATTTCGAAGCTTTATGAGTGTATTAGAAGAAAAGATTTGGATATTGGATGCTCGAATTATTATAACGTTGAAGAAGGAAAAGAAGATATATTTATTAAAGAATTTACATCATATTTTTGTCTTAAAAAAGAAACCAATCTAAATAAAGCGAAAAACGCATTTGCTCTTGATGTAAGGATGAGATCTTTTGTTTGGAATAAAATATACAAAAAAGAATTTTTAATTAAAAATAATATAGTTTTTTTAAAAAAATTTATTCCTTGTGAAGACTTTATATTTAATTTCATATGTTTTTCAAAAACTAAGAAAAATGTTGGTTTTACTAATTATAGAGGATATTTATATTTACAAAGAAATGTATCGTATACAAAAAAAATTAAAGATTATAAAATTATTGATGGTCTTATAAACGCTGTCACATTTATTAAATGTTATGAATTGCTAGATAAAAATATAATTTTTGATTATAAAAAAATATATTTATCAAAGAAATTTTTATTAGAATATTATTTAGTATCAAATAAGGAAAATTTTGATGATTACAATAATAAGAAAAAAGAATACACTAATAAATTTCGTACTATTGTTAAATTAAATTCTATATATTTTTTAGATAATGAAATTGTCGATATATCTAAATCGTATTTGAATGATAAGTAAGATTTTATATGAATTTTGCATGTGTTTTATTAAATTATAATGATAGTGATAGAATCAATAAATTAGTTGAAAGAATAATTAGTTTCAATATTTTTCAATATATTGTCGTAAGTGATAATAATTCTAAAGATAAAGAAAATTTAAATAATTTTAATAATAGTGTAACTATACTTTATAACAAAGATAATAGAGGATATGCAGCAGGAAACAATTATGCTTTAAGATATTTGCACGACAAGAATGTAGATTATGTATTTACAATCAATAGTGATATAGATGTTTCTAAAGAAAATATTGAATTGATGATTGATTTTATGAAAAAATCAAGTGATTGTGCAGCTTGTTCAATTAGAATGAAATATCGTGATAAATTTGTTCAAAATTATTATAGACTTGAAACTGTTTTTAATACTATTTCTAGATTTGGAAACATTAGAGCATTTGCTAAATTTGATAAACATAAAGATTATTTTAAAACAGGATATGTGAGAGAATCTTGCGTCTTATATGATTATAAAAAATTCGAAGAAATCGGTTTTTATGATGAAGATTTTTTTCTTTTTGAGGAAGGCCCAACTAGTGCGCTAAATTTTAAAAGAAAAGGATATTATGAAGCTATTGTCGGAACAAAAGAAAATTATTGTGTTCACAATCACAAAGGTGAATTAATGTCCAAAAATATGTTTAAATACTATAAAGAATCTAAAATAAAATACTTTAAAAAGTATCTTCACGCTTCAAAATTTAGCATTTGGATTATCGAAACATTTTGGTAATTATTTATAATGTTTGTTTATCCGATTAAGATATTCGCCATTCTTTAAATTTTTAACCCAATCTTGGTTATTTAAATACCATTGAATAGTATCTTCAATACCTTTCGTGAACTCAATAGATGGAGTCCAATTTAACTCGTTTTTAATTTTTGTAGCATCGATAGCGTAACGTCTATCGTGACCTTTTCTATCACTCACAAATTTAATTAAATTAGATGATTTATCAAGCTTATTTAATATAATATCGATTATTTCAAGGTTACTTTTTTCGTTGTTACCGCCGATATTATAAACTTTTCCAACTTCGCTATTTCTAACGATTAAGTCTATCGCTTCACAATGATCGTATACGTGTAACCAATCTCTAACATTTTTTCCATCGCCATATACAGGTAATTCTTTATTATTTAAAGCATTATCAATCATTAAAGGGATAAGTTTTTCTAAAAATTGGTATGGCCCATAGTTATTTGAACATCTTGAAATTGATACAGGAAGATTAAAACTTTTATAATAAGAGAGGACAAGCATATCTGCACTTGCTTTGCTGACACTATAAGGAGAATGTGGATTTAATGGTGTATTTTCGTTAAACTTTAAATTCTTTTCTTCTAATGGTAAGTCTCCATAAACTTCATCTGTTGATATTTGATGAAACCTTTTAACATTGTATTTTAAAGAAGCGTTTAATAAATTTAATGTTCCTAATACGTTAGTTTTTAAAAAGATATCAGGATTATCTAATGAACGATCAACATGGGATTCAGCTGCGAAATTAATAACTATATCAAAGTGTTCTTTTTTAAAAAAGCTATCAATGCCATCCTTATTTGTTATATCTTCTTTAATAAATTTAAAATTAGGTTTATTAAATATATCTTTTAAATTCTCTAAATTTCCAGCGTAAGTTAATGAATCTAAACAGATATAAATATCGTTAGGATATCTATTAACCATTATGTTTAAAAAGTTACTTCCGATGAAACCAGCTCCACCTGTTATTAAAAATTTCATATGATTTCCCCTTTATTTTTTATTTTATCCATCCGTTTGCTTTAGCGATTTCTTTTAAATTAGCTATTTTGCTATTAGTATTAATTTGTATGTCTCTTACTATTTTATTGGCATTATATAATGACTCGATAGTGCCTGCATCAATCCAAATAGATTTCTCATCTAATATTTCTATGACAAGTTTCTTTTTATTTAGATATATATTGTTTAAGTCTGTTATTTCAAGTTCGTTTCTTTTACTTGGCTTGATTGTCTTAGCATATTTAACAACATTTTTATCATAAAAATATAAACCAGTTATGCAAACATTATTTTTTGGATGCTCTGGTTTTTCTTCGATTGAAGTGATGTTGCCATATTCATCAAAATTAGCAACACCAAATCTTTCAGGATCTTTTACTCTGTAACCAAATAGTGTAGAAACTTCATTTTCACAACGTTTTACCGCTTGTTTTAATTTTTCATCTAAATTTTTTTCGTAAAAAATATTGTCACCTAATATAAGAGCTGTAGCTTCGTTATTAATAAAATTTTCGCCTAATAAGAATGCTTCAGCTAATCCGTTAGGATTGCTTTGAACACAATATTCGATATGAATTCCTAACTCTTTACCGTCTTTTAATAGAGTTTCAAATTTTGGAGTATCATTCGGAGTAGATATTATTAAAATATCTTTAATTCCAGCTTTCATTAAAATAGATAAAGGATAGTAAATCATAGGTTTATCATAGACTGGTAACAATTGTTTACTCGTGACTAGTGTGAGTGGATAAAGACGTGTGCCGCTTCCTCCAGCTAAAATTATTCCTTTCATATTTTTTCTCCATCTTTAACTATCTTATTATCATTAAGAATTTTTAAAAAACGTTTAAGTGCATCCTGCCAAGTTGAAAATAATTTAAATCCATTTTCGGCTAAACTTTGTTTACTTAATTTTGAATTTAATGGTCTTTTTGCTAATGTTTTAAAATGATTTGAATCAACTGGATTTATGATAACATCTAAATTCAATTGTTTAAAAATTTCTTTAGCAAATTCATACCAAGAACAATAGTTTTCGTTAGTTGCATGATATATTCCGTATTTTTCTGTTTTTATTAATTCACAAATGAATTCAGCTAAATCTAAAGCGTATGTAGGTGAGCCGATTTGGTCGTTAACAACTGATAAAACATTATGATTTTTTGATAATTCAATCATTTTTTTAACAAAATTATTCCCGTTTATACCAAACACCCAACTTGTTCTTACAACAAATGTTTTTTTGTTTATTGCTAAAGCATCTTTTTCAGCTAAATCTTTACTTTTTCCATAAACATTTAATGGGTTTTTAGAATCATTAACATCATATGTACCAACTTTATTTCCGTCAAAAACATAATCTGTAGAAATAATTACGTATTTCGAATTATTTTCACCACAATATTTTGCAAATTCATTGCTTGCTAAATGGTTTATTTTATCCACTAAAGCTTCGTTAGCCTCGGCATTATCAACAGCAGTATAAGCAGCACAATTGATGATAATGTCAATTTTTTTATTTTTTAAAAATTTTTTGATATTTTCTAAATTAGTAAAGTCTAAATCATCTTTACCAATCGAAAGATGATTAATGTTATTTAAAGATAAAATCTTATCAATTTCATATCCTAATTGACCATTATAACCTGTTAATAAAATCATTTATTTTCCTCGTAAATAAAAGAAACATCGCTATCTTTTAATAGTGGAGCATTTTTATCTTTATCGCTTAAATTAATCCCTTTACAAGGCCAAGGAACATTTATTTCAGGATCATCGTATTTGATACTTCTATCGCATTCTTTTGCGTAGTAATCATCGACCTTATATTGAACTTCAACAACATCAGTTAAAGTTATAAATCCATGTAGGCATCCTTTAGGAATGTAAACTTGTAAAAAATTATCTTCACTCAATTCAATCATCTCGTGTTTTAAATATGTTGGACTACCTTTTCTAATATCTACGATAACATCGATCATTTTACCCCTAGTGCATCTAATTAATTTCGTTTGAGAATGAGGATTTTTTTGACAATGCAACCCTCTTATGATTCCTTTTTCTTTACTTAAAGAATGATTGTCTTGCACAAACTTTGTATCGATACCAATCTCTTTTAATTTTTCTTCATTGTATGATTCAAAAAACCAGCCTCTATTGTCCTTAAAGATTACTGGTTTAATAATATATACACCTTTTATGTTAGTTTCAATTTTTTCCATATGTAGATTATAAAAAAAATGTATTTAATTATCAAATTTTTAAGATGAAATTATTAAAAATGTTTAATATCAAATGATGTGAGACAAAATTAGTTAAACAAAAAAAGACATCTTGTCTATAATTAAGTTAACCAAACTTTATAGAAGGAGATGTC